>DASTGW010000445.1:0-15383 GCA_035718705.1 Terriglobales bacterium
CGGTGCGTGGTGCATAGAGCAGGAGCAATTGGCCACGCGGCAATGGTAAGCCTCGGGGGTGGCGAAGGGAACCGCTGGGCTGTGGGGTGCGAATCCCGTGCTGAACGGCGGAAGTAGGGTTCGAGTAACCGAAGTGACCCCCTGGTCACATCAAGATGTGAGGCCTATCACAGCATGGGCGAGCGTGGCGATGGACACTAGGTGCGTGATACGGATCACAACCTGGTCACCCGAGGGCTTCGGCTTCCACGTCCAGCAGGGCTTTGGCATGCGCAGAAAAACGTCTGAGTGATGTGCGCGCAGCCCACTGGGAAGCAGGGGCGAACGTAGTCTTCGGGCTTGTGTCACAGGGGGTTGTGCAGTGTTGTCACCATACGGACTCGATATTATAGAAAGTTGTTTTACCTGCAAGCTGCGTGCCGACCGCCTGTTTTGCGATCTTCCTACCGGCGCTCTCCAAGCCTTTGAATCGATCAAGTATGCAACCGCCTATCCCAAGGGGGCTGTATTGTTTGTGGAAGGACAAGCGCCACGCGGCATTTACGTGCTCTGCAAAGGACGCGTGAAGCTGTCCATTTGTTCCACCGATGGCAAGACGCTGATCCTGAAAGTCGCCGAACCGGGCGAGGTCCTGGGTTTAAGCGCCACCGTCTCCGGAAAGGCTTACGAGTTGACGGCGGAGACGCTGGATCCTTGCCAGGTCAATTTCGTGAAACGAGAGGATTTCCTTCGCTTTCTGCGCGAGCATGCCGATGCGTGCTTCCGGGTAGCAGAGCAATTGAGCGACAAGTACAACTCTGCGTGTCACGAAATCCGCTCGCTTGGCCTTTCTCACTCCGCCGCCGAGAAATTGGCGAAACTGCTTCTTGAGTGGAGTGTGAAGAATGGGGAATCGAATAAAGTGGAGCCTCGCCTGAAACTCGCGCTCACGCACGAGGAGATCGCGCAGATGATTGGTACTTCCCGCGAGACCGTCACTCGTCTTTTTGCCGATCTGAAGAAACGTCAAATCGTGTTGGCAAAAGGATCCACACTCATGATCCGCAACAAAGCTGCCTTGAAATCTATCGCCAGCGCTTCCTGATCCTCAGGAGGCGCTGTGCGTCTTCCTCGTGTTTGCGCTTCGAAGCATCACGAAAAGTTGTGACTAGAGTCACTGTGAGCATCAGGCTTGTCGAGAGATAACCATGCTCATGGAGAACGCAACGCATCCCAGTTGTTACCAATGCGCAATGCGCGCAGATCGGATCTTCTGCGATCTTCCGGCAGATGCGCTGCAGTCCTTTGACGCCATCAAAGCAATTGAGAAACCGAATCGCGGAGACGTACTGTTCCATGAGGGACGTCTTCCTCGCGGAGTCTTCGTGTTATGCGAAGGTCGGGTGAAGCTCTCTATTTGTTCGGAAACTGGGAAGCGCCTCATGCTCCGGATCGCCGGCCCCGGGGAAGTATTGGGTCTTAGCGCAAGTGTCGCCGGCAAGCCCTATGAAGTTACCGCAGAGGTGATGGACAATTCGCAGGTGGCATTCGTGAAGCGAAAGGACCTTCTGAAATTCCTTCGCGAACATCGCGAAGCGTGTCTGCAGGTGGTGCACCTTTTGAGCGAGGATCTGCACGTCGCGTTCGATCGCGTGCGGACCGTTGGATTGACCCGTAGCCGGCGTCCGCGGATCCCATTCGGATACGCACATCGTAGAAGCTAACTTCCCGTTATACCGTCCGGAGGACGATCCCATGGCGAGATTGACCGGGTTGTTTCTCCTGCTTGCCGTACTGCTTCCCCTCAACGTGTATTCCGCCGACTTGGCGAAAACCACAGGACGCAAATCTTGCGTGTCATGCCATGTGGCGGAAGACCGTACGGTCACGGGGAGCGCGCACGACAACGATCGCAGCTGTGAGCAGTGCCATGGCGCAGGGGAACAACATCTGCGAAAACCGGAACGCGGCACCATGTTCAGCTTCTCGCGAGCCACTGCGGATGAAGTCAAGGCCCGTTGCGCCGAGTGCCATCGCAATCCTGTCATGGATAACCATGCAAAGGGAGATGTGTCCTGTATCTCCTGCCACTCGATGCATCACTACGTTAGCAAGAAGCACCTACTGAAACCTGGCGATAACCCTCTCGATAACTCCGCCAGGCTGCGCTGGGATAAGAGCTCGTCTCAGAATTGAGACGGAAAGTTTTATTTCAGGAACCGTTTCCTCTCTGGTTTCATCGATTTAGCAATTGTGATCCCCGTCACCGCTCTTCGCCTCCGGCATCGTGAAAACTGGCCACTGACATGGAAAAGCACGTCAAGCTTTCCGGGAGTTGGGAATGTTGAGACAAAATTCCGTAGGTCTGTATTTGAAAATTGCTCTCTTATTGGCGGGGCTGCTTCTGGCAGCCAGCGCGTATGCGGCAGGTCCGCAAGCGCCATCCGCTCCAGCCGGCTCGCAATACGTGGGATCTGACACATGCAAAGGGTGCCACGAGGAAATTCACAAGGGGCTGCAGCCCAATCCTCACTTTCAGTTATTGGAAGAAGGAAAGAAAGCAACTGGCAAGGATTGGCACGGATGTGAATCGTGTCACGGTCCCGGCTCCGCCCACGTGGAAGGCGGAGGCGATAAGACAAAGATCATCTCTTTCAAAAATCTTTCAGCGAAGGAGGCCAGTGCGCAGTGCCTGACCTGTCACCAGGGAGGACACGAGCAAAACAACTTCGCGCGATCGGTTCACTTGTCGAACGATGTGGGTTGTACGTCGTGCCATTCGGTGCATGCGGCCAAAGAAAAGAAAGCATTGTTACAGGCAGCGCAGCCGACGCTTTGTTATCAGTGTCACACGGAAACGCGCGCCGAATTCAGCCGCCCATTCCGGCATCGAGTCAATGAAGGGCTGGTGAAGTGCGCCGACTGCCATAACGTTCATGGCGGTTTCCAACAGCGCCAGCTTCACACCAGTGCCAACCAGGACCAGGTCTGCTTCAAGTGTCACACCGAGAAGAAGGGCCCGTTCGTCTACGAGCACATGCCGGTCAAGACCGAAGGCTGCTCTTCCTGCCATACTCCGCACGGTTCCACCAACCCGCGGTTGATGCGGGTGAGCTCGGTGAACCTGCTTTGCCTGCAGTGTCACACGTTATCGGCCACCAACATCCCGTCGCAACCGCCGATCGGTCCGGCACATAACCAGGCCCAGAAATACCAGGCCTGCACCATGTGTCACCAGTCGATCCACGGTTCGAACTTCAGCGAGGTGTTCTTCAAGCCATGAACCACAGAACGCCATATTGCACGAAGTTCGGTCAGTACAAGCAACCGGCGGCCCGCGGCCGCTCTTGCGGGGAGAACCTTATGTATAAGTTGGGAACATTACTCGTTGGGATCTGCCTTCTGGCAGGCATGATGGCGGCCCAGACACCTGCGAACACCGCCACCACGGACGGCAAGGAAATGGGCGGTTACACGGTCGAGCAGAGCGTCGAACTCGGCTACCGGTTCGTCGATGTTACGGGGAATCGCAATATCTATGAAACGTTTCTCGATCAGGGCGAAGGCCCGCGCCTGCTGCAGCAGAGTCTGTCGTTGCGTGCCCCCAGCGGAACCGGTCTTCTCTTCGATGAGTTGTCAGTAAGCAGCTTCGGGTGGGGCGGCGATCCGGAAAACGTAGCTCGTGCGCGAATGTCTAAAGCCCACGTCTATGACTTTACGGCTCTCTTCCGCCGCGATCATAACTTCTTCGACTACCCGTTATTGGGAAACCCACTCAACCCGGTGAACATCACGCCATCGTTTCCGGTGAACTTCTCCACTCAGGGAACCGAAGTCCGTCGGCGCATGTACGACTTCGGGCTCACGCTGCTGCCTCAGTCGAAGCTCTCCTTCCGTCTCGGTTATTCGCGTAATCGCGAGGAAGGTCCGGCGTTTACCAGCTTCCATGAGGGCGTTGACGTCCTGCTGAATCAGCCTTGGAACATCACGCAGAATTCCTATCGCATTGGCGTGGATTTTAAGGCGCTACCCAAAACCACTATCAGTTACGACCAGTTCCTCACCTACGACAAGAACGATACGGATAGCTCACTCGCATCGTTCACCACCTTCACGCTGCCTAATGGAAAGCCGGTGGAGTTTGGATTGCCGTGGAATCCCGCAGCCGGAGCACCATGCGCGACGCCGATCTTGAATGGCAAAGCGAATCCGGCTTGCAACGGATACTTCTCCTATTCGCGCTTCCAGCGGGTCCGTACTTCGAATCCAACCGAGCAGCTGACCCTTACCTCGAACTATTTCAAGCGGGTGAACTTCACCGGCAGAATCAGCTACAGTTCCGCCGACCTGACTTCTCCCTATTCAGAGTTCTTCGACGGATTGGTTACGCGCACCAAGGAACGTCAGTTCACGTTCTCCGGTCCGGCATCAGTGCGTCGTGTCGGTGCAACCGCCGACCTCGGCGGGACCGTCGATCTTACCGATGCTGTTCGTGTTACTGACAGCTTCCGATACGATAACTGGCGCATTCCCGGATCGTGGAATTCGACTGAAACCGTGACACTGGCTGCTGGAACACCGGTTACGCTTCTGAGCCCGCTCGGCGCGACCACGACGACGAATGACTTCCTGGCCAATTTCCTGGGGATGAAGACGTTCCAAAACCTCTTCCAGGTCGAATATTCCCCGTCCAAACGCTTTGGCGTTCACGTGGGATATCGGCTGCGCCAGCGTCACGTCTTCAAGGCCGAACCCGAAATCGTCGACGAAGAAGCCGGTTTCGAGCCCTTCGAGGGAGACGATATCACCGTCAACGAGTACGGCCCGCTCTTCGCTGCATGGCTGCGTCCGATCGATTCGCTGCGGATCAACGCTGAAGTGGAGTTCACCAAGGCTGATAACTTCATTACTCGCGTCAGCCCGCAGAACAAGCGCGAGTACCGGACTCGGGTACAGTACAAGCCGACGCGCTGGGCCAACTTCTCAGCCACGGCGAATGTTCTCGAAAACCGCAATAACCAGGCTGACGAACAATATCGTGGGCACTACCGGAACTACGGCTTCATCGCAACGCTGGTGCCGCGTGAGCGCTTCAGTCTTGATCTGAGCTACAACTACACCGACGCATTGCAGAACGCCTATATCTGTTACAACGGCACGTTCCTGGCCCCTGGAACGGTCGTCGGCGCATGCCCGACCTTCAGCGCGTCGGATAACAACAATCCGAACTGGATCTACTCAAATTACAGCGACAACACTCATTACTTCAGCAGCACCGTCATGCTGAAACCGGTGAAGAAGGTCACTGCGAACCTCGGCTACGGAATCACTCGCGCCGACGGCAACACCACGGTGCTGAACACGCTGCAGCCACTGGGAACACTGCAGTTCACCTACCACCAGCCGCTGGCATCGCTCAGCTTTGAAGTGGCGAAAGGCTGGAGCCTGAACGCGTACTGGAATTATGACCAGTACAAGGAAGACTCCTTCGTGAACTCATTGTTCCCCCGCAACTTCCATGACAATCGTACCGTGCTATCGGCGCGGTATTCCTTCTGAAACGAGTGACTCCAGGGGGCAGCTGCGGCTGCCCCTTTTTTTATGTCACTTTGAATTGTGATGGACGTAGGCATCCAATTCGGGGCCATGCGTCAGCTCTGAAATCACCCAGACCCGCATGAACACTGATCTTTGCCGTCTCCCCTCCAATACGCAGGCCCGTGATCGCCGTCACTCGTGGCTGAGAAGAACGGTGAGGCGTGTTGGTCATCACCTGCGAAAGTGAGAATGCTCACAGCCCTGTGAGTCATGCATTCGGAACAATGAGACAGCCCTAAAAAGGGTCGGGAAAGCCGGATGAAATCGCACTGTCATCCCCGGTTACCAGGCTTCGTCATTCGAAGAGGTACCCGGCGTCCGGCTGCCACCCGCTTTCATAAAAGTTGTTGGGAGTCATCATGCGAACCGCCAAGTTATTGTTACTGTGTTTGGCCATCGTGCCCGTCGCTCTGGCCGCCGACAAAAAGGCCGCGCAACCGACCGACAAATCGGCCGAGTGCCTTGCGTGCCATAGCGATCCGAGCCTTGCCAAGGATGTTGGCGGAAAGGCCGTGAGTCTGCATGTGGATGAAGGGAAGTTCAAGAATTCCATCCATGGCAGCATGTTCGGCTGCACCGACTGCCACAAAGACATCAAGGGTTTTCCGCATGATCCCGCGCCCGTGAAAGTGGAGTGCGCAACATGCCATGCCGACCAGGTCGCAGGCTACCAGGCAAGCGTTCACGGACAAGCGGCCGCCAAAGGCAACAAGAACGCGGCTAACTGCTTGTCATGCCACGGCAGCCCGCACCAGATCGTAGTCGCTGGCGATCCCGCTTCGCCGGTAGCTCATCAGAACGTCCCCAAAACGTGCGGTACCTGCCACGGCCAGAAGTTTGTGATGGAAGCCAATGGTCACTCCGCGGCTCCGTTTTACTCCTACCAGGAAAGCGTTCACGGTAAAGCGGTCGCAGCTGGATCTGACAAAGCTGCGGTCTGCACCGACTGCCACGGTTCGCACGAGATCCTGAATGCGGCCAATCCGAAGAGCTCGATCTTCAAGTTCAACGTTCCGAACACCTGCGCGAAATGCCATGAGAATGTAAAGACGGAGTTCATGGGCAGCATCCACGGACAGGCGATCACGAAAGGCGTATCGGCTGCCCCTGTATGTACGGACTGCCACGGCATTCACGGCATCAAGTCGCACGTGGACCCGAACTCTTCTGTGTCGGCACAGAACCTGGCGCGTACCACCTGCGCCAAATGTCACGAAAGCGTTCGCCTTGCCGAAGACTTCGGTGTCGCCGGAGGACGCGCCAGCAGTTACATGGCGAGCTATCACGGGTTGGCGCTGAAGATGGGATCCAAGACGGCAGCCAACTGCGCGAGCTGTCACGGGGTTCACAACATTCTTCCATCGTCCGATCCGAAATCGACGATCAGCCAGGCGAACTTGGCGAAGACCTGCGGACAGTGCCATCCCGGCGCCGGCGACAATTTCATCAAGGGCAAAGTTCACATTGAGGCGCCGCTCTCGGCCGACATCGGTAGCATCGCCGTCAGTTGGACACGCCGCATCTACATGGGCCTGATTTTTGGAACCATCGGCTTCATGCTGCTGCACAACATCCTGATATGGCGCAAGAAAGCAGCGGCGAAGCTGAAGGATCCTCGACGGTTCGTGGTCCGCATGGAACGCGAGCAGCGCATCCAGCACTTGCTGTTGCTGGTCTCATTCTTCGTTCTGGTGATCACCGGATTCGCATTGAAGTATCCGGAATCGATGTTCTCGCGCGCCCTGCTGATGAACGAAGCGGTACGCAGCATCGTTCACCGTGCCGCCGGCACGCTGCTCATCCTGGTTTCGCTTTATCACGTCTTCTACCTCGCGGCGAAGAAGAGCGGACGCCGCATGTTGGGCGACATGCTGCCAGTGCCGAAAGACGCGACCGATATGCTCGCTACGCTTCGTTACTATCTCGGATTAGGCGGCAAGCCGGCCAGGTTCGGCCGTTTCAGCTATGGCGAGAAGATGGAGTATTGGGCGCTGGTTTGGGGCACGATCGTAATGGCCAATACCGGCCTGATGCTGTGGTTCAAGGTCGGAGTCGGTAACCTTGTGCCGCGGTGGTGGCTCGACGTGGCGACCGCCATTCACTTCTATGAAGCGATCCTGGCAACGCTCGCCATCATCGTCTGGCACCTGTACCAGGTGATCTTCGACCCCGATAGCTACCCGATGAATTGGGCGTGGTTCGATGGCAAGATGTCGGTGGAACACTACTCTCACGAGCACGCTGACGATCAACGAACCATCACCGAAGCGATTGCCAGCCAGAGTTCCGGCGAAAACGCAGAGCCAGAAGGCGAAAAGCGCGAGGAAGTTGCTGCCGCCCTTCACGATTAACCGCCCGGCGCGTGGTTCGGAAACCATAATATGTGTGATCTGGATCACGCGCCAATGTTCTTACTTCAGGCTAATCTTACCTGTTCAACTGAGCTGCGCTGTGGTCCGGAGATTGTGCCGGAATGCTCGCGGAGGACGTAAATGTCTGACGAAGTGGTGTCCAACGAGAATGTAACCATCGACGGACGAACCCCTGGACTGATCAAGAATCTGATCAGCCTCATAGGAATCGCAATCGCATTAGTGGCGGCTGCCAATATTGCCTTCCTGGTTTTCATCGATTTCATGTCGCAGCGGCCTAGTCCGTACATCGGAATCTTTGCGTACATGATCATTCCGGGGATCATGGTCTTCGGCCTGTTAATGATTCCGCTCGGAATGCTGTTGGAACGTAACCGCCGTCGCAGCAAGGCTCCCAGCGTTATCCCCAGGTTCCCGCGAATCGATCTCAACAATCCGAAGCAACGCGCCAGCTTTGTGGCCGTCGTGGCGTTCTCCGTCGTCTTTATCGCGATCAGTGCCGCCGGAAGCTACCGCGCCTACGAGTTCACCGATTCCGTCCAGTTCTGCGGACAGCTTTGCCATTCCGTGATGAAGCCGGAATTCGTCGCCTATCAACAGTCTCCTCACGCAAAAGTGGCATGCGTGGAGTGCCACGTGGGTGCTGGCGCTGGCTGGTATGTGCGCTCCAAGCTTTCCGGCGCGTACCAGTTGTACGCAGTGACGGTGAAGAATTACCCGCGGCCCATACCTACGCCCGTACAAAACTTGCGCCCGGCGCAGGAGACCTGCGAACAGTGCCATTGGCCGAAGAAGTTCCACGGTGCACAGCTGAAGGTCTTTACGCATTATGGCAATGACGAGAAGAACACACCCCGCCAGATCCAGATGCTGATTAAGACCGGTGGCGGAGATCCGGCATCGGGCGCTCCGTCCGGTATTCACTGGCACATGAACATCGCCAACGAGATCACTTACGTCTCCACCGACGCCCAGCGCCAAACGATCCCGTGGGTACAGGCGAAAGACGTAAACACCGGCAAAGTGACTGTGTACAGCGTAAAGGACGCAAGCGTAAGCCAGGACCAGATCGCAAAAGGGAAGCAGCGGCGGATGGATTGCGTCGATTGCCACAATCGTCCTACTCACATTTATGTTCCGCCTGACCGCTCCGTCGACAACTCACTGGTTGCCGGACGCATTGATTCGAGCCTGCCGTTCATCAAGCAACAGGCAGTCACCGCTCTCACGCAAACCTACGACACCGAGGATCAGGCCAAGAACCGCATCAACGCCGATCTCCGGAAGTACTATCAGGAAAAATATCCCGATCTCTGGAAGTCGCACGAAGGCACTGTTCTCGCTGCCGTTGCAGAAGTTCAACGTATCTACGAAACCACTATCTTCCCGGAGATGAAGGTTGACTGGCGCGTGCATCCCAACAACATCGGGCACTTTTACACACCGGGATGCTTCCGCTGCCACGATGGCAACCATGTCAGCTCCGAGGGCAAAGTCATCAGCAAGGATTGCAACGTTTGTCATACCATCCTGGCCCAAACGGAAAGCGGCAAGCAGTTGATCCAGACGGCGGAAGGCGCGAAGTTTACGCATCCGGTCGATCTGGGCGACATGTCCGCGGTGAACTGTGCCGACTGCCACAACGGAGGCGTTGGTCCGTAATCGGCCCTTTGAACACTTGAAAGGCGGCCTCAGGCCGCCTTTTTCAATGAGTGGCAAGCCTCACTCCGAGTTGTGACGGAAATCACGGCCCCAATGTTCATGACTTTTCTACCCTTCTGCTTACGGGGCACGACCCTCGTACCGGCTCTGCCGGATGAAGGAGACGAAATGCAATCCCAAGTCACCACTACCAGCAAAAAGCCCAGTCTCGAGCAGTTCAAGCCACGCCTGATTTTCTGGGAAGTCACTAAGGGATGTAACCTGCGCTGCATTCATTGCCGCGCCACGGCAACGGAACTCAGTTCGCCCACCGACCTTCCCACCGGTCGTGCCATGGAGATCATCAAGCAGATCGCCGACTTCTCCAATCCGATCCTGGTGCTCAGCGGCGGCGAGCCGCTCTATCGTCCAGACATCTTCGACCTCGCTCACTACGCAACCCAGCGTGGCATCCGCGTAGCCCTGGCCACCAACGGCACGCTCGTGACTAAGGACATCGCGAAGAAGATCGTCGATGCCGGCGTGAAGCGCGTTTCTATTTCTCTCGATGGCGCTGACGCCTTGACCCACGACACCTTCCGCGGCATTCCCGGAGCGTTCGACGCGGCCGTCTACGGCATGAAGAACCTGCAGGAACTCGGCATGTCCGTGCAGATCAACATGACCATCGCCAAGCACAATGCCAAGCAATTGCCCAACGTTCTGGAACTCTCGAGAAGGCTTGGCGCCGACGCGTTACATACCTTCTTGCTCGTGCCGGTTGGCTGCGGAGTCGATATTGCCGCGGAGCAGATGGTTTCGCCTCAGGAATACGAGCAGATGCTCAACTGGTTCTACGATCAGTCGAAGCAGGGAGACATCGAACTGAAAGCGACCTGTGCACCTCACTACTTCCGTGTGGTGCGGCAGCGTCGGGCGCAGGAGCGCCGTGAAGCAGTGTCTGCCGGCACGGCGACGTACGGGGGCGGCGGACAAGCACCTGCTATCGGCCCTTCCGATATGACCATGCCTGGCTCCAACGCTGTCATCCTGAAACCCAAAGGACATCACACCGGCCACCCCTCGGGTCATCCCGGCGATCCGGAGATGAATGCTATGACCAAGGGCTGCCTCGCCGGAACCGGCGTGTGCTTCATCTCCCACGAAGGCGAAGTCTTCCCCTGCGGCTACTTGCCCGTGCTGGCCGGCGATTTGAAAAAGCAGCCATTTTCCGAAGTGTGGAACGATTCAGTAGTTTTCGAACAACTGCGCGATACCGGCAATCTGAAAGGGAAGTGCGGTTGTTGCGAGTTCCGCAACGTGTGTATGGGCTGTCGCGCACGCGCCTTCGCAGCTACGGGCGACATGCTTGATCCAGAACCTTTCTGCATCTACGAACCGAAAATGACTCCTGCCACGACAAAGGCCTGAAAGTTCGGCCTGATTGGCGCCCGCACCAGATTTGCTGGGTCTGGTGCGGTTTTTTATTGCGCAGTGAACTCCACGTCTCAGCCTGCTTTAGAACACCTGCTGGAATCCCAGGTTCACGACATCGCGGAACCTCGGCGTTCCCGGCGGCATCTTCGTGAGATCGAGGAAGTCGGAATCGAAAGCGTAGTCTCTTGTCGGCCATTGATAGACAGCGTAGTCGCAACATTTGAACACGCCTGTCGCGTACATCGAGTAATAGAGACTAACCATCGATCCCAAATAGCTGACGGTAGTTCCATTCATGTTCTCCAGGTAGCGGAGGAAGTTGTGAGCTCCCCCGTCCAGTCCGAAGTCGTCATCTCCCGCGGCCCACGTCGCGTTGTACGGATAGTTCATGTTCTTCCCTGACGCGATCGCCATGCGGTAGTAAGTGGTGCTTCCAGTGCGGCTCGGCGCTTGAGCCGGGAAACGCCACGTCTCCAGGTCTGTGTAACTGTTGGAAAGCAGCGTGACGGCATCGGCAATCACTGCCGACGACGCGTGCGACTGCGTGAAGGTTCCGGTTTCAGCGTCGGCGGCTCCACCTTCGCTTGCGAGAGCGTTAAAGTCTCCCACCACATAAGCGGGATTTTCACTGGCGAGTGTGAATCCACCGGTGCCGTCGCTTTTTTCTGGAACTTGGCCGCGCCATCCACGAACGAGTCTTACCACGTGACGTGCACCGGACACCCAGTTCTTGCGGGCTGTAGTTAGGCAGCCGATCTGCGCGCCCGGAGTCTGACGCGCTGCGCTTCCGAATCCGTAGCCGATGTCGAGTTTGCCCCAGGTATCAAGCGAGCCGTTGCCATTTACGTCTTCACCGGCATCGAGAGTGCCATTCGGCGTGGAAGAAGATGCGTTCGTATTGATCGTATCTTCGAAACCATACTCGCCTGTCTTGGCGCCATTGGAACTGCCGCTCGCACTGGCCGTGGTAGTTCCGTTGGCGAGCATTCCACGACGGTCTGAGTAATACAGAACGTAGCCGTTCTGCGAATCTGTTTCGGCCAGGTTGCCCGAGCCACCCGAGTACGCACCTGCGCCAAGCAGCCAATTGCGCAAGTTCGAGACATCGATCTCCACCGCATTCATCACGCCGTTGACGTAGCAAGTCGGAGCCGTGCCGCTTGTGCGTTGTGTTGACCGCCACTCGCCTTCGCGCGAATCGTAGAAGTTGATCGGATACCAGTTGTTTCGCGTGCCGGCACCATAGATCTGACTGCTGGTGGTGCCGTCCGTTGCCAGTTCCGGAGCAACGTAAGTGACCGCCGGAGAAACACGAGGCTGGCGAGCCGGAGATGCGCCTCCATTCGGATACTTCGCATAGTTCGGCGTGCCTGAATAAGCACTCGGTGAGCCGGGTCCGGGACTGAGCGCGTTGTAGCTCGGTGAATCACGATCAGCCAATTCCTGCAGCAGCAGAATTGCATTCGGATTTACGGTATTGGAATTCGTGCGGCTTGGAACTTCGTAACCGCGCGCAAATCCGTATTGCAGCCATTCCTGCGTGACCGGCAGATATGTACCGTCGGTCTGCCGAATCTCAACGCGCAGGTAGCCATCGAGCAGGTTCCACGTCGTCGGCGAACCTGAAGAGATGATGGGGGCCGTCGTCGGCGTCATCGTTGTCGCATACGACGGAATGGCCAAGGGTGTTTGCCAGTCCAACTCGTACACTACGCCGGAAGCGCCCGTGTTGGTTGTGCCCTCCGCAAACATCAGCTTGTTGGTCGCGCTTCCACCGATGGAAACGCCCGCAGAGTAGTCGGGTGCATTGCCATTGGTTTGCACGTTCGCAAGGCGTATGTTCTGCGGATCAAGGCAAGGACTGGCACAATACGTACTTCCGAAAGCTTGATAGCCAGCGCTGGCAGGTAACTCCGATGGATCATCGGAAAGCAGCACGCGGATCTGTGCGAGATTGTAAAGTCGCGATGCACCGAGCGCTGAAGTTGTGGACTCTCCCGGTTGTGGACGCCGAATAATTTCGATTGGTCCCACTCCTGGTTGCACGAACGAGAGCGTCAGCGGCTTCGCCCCGGTGCTGGCGCTGAGAATCATGCCGTTATACGTAGAGGTCGAAACAGTCTGCCATCCTGAGATCGGCGTTCCATTGCACAGGGCTGATCCGCCGGGCTCATGAGCAATCGCCGGATCGCAATTCGCGGGTGTAGGTCCGCCAGTGGCGCTTCCTTCATTCGGTCCGGATTGCTTTAAGGGACGGCATGCAGGCCCGGTGCCGTCGCACCCAGCGGGTGATGTCGGTAGCTTCACGTTTCCGGTTCGTCCGTCGGAAATCGCGTTGCGCCCGTTCGGCATTTCGTCGCGAATGACATCTCCTGCGGCACGAACCGAGCTGTGCAGTGTTACGTTGTTACCCGAACTGGGCATCAGGAACAGGTTGTGATTCGTTTGCACGCGTCCTGCAAGGTCAGTGTTCGATCCGGGGAAGAACGCCAGATCGGTCTCCGAGAACATGCCGAACTGGAAAACAGGAATTTCCGCTACTTCGATGTTCCGCAGCATGCGCACCTCCTCACCGGACGCGCGATGTGCTGTCACCTGTAGCGTTAGCGGGACGATCAACGCCTGGAGACCGGCGCTCGGGCCCTGCGTGATCAGCTGCGCGTGCATCGCCGGTGGAGTGCAACCGGAAGGCGTGGAAGGAACCGTGATCCCATATTCCGGATAGGTGACATCGACAAAACTTTGTGCCGGCTGGTTCGTGCTGGCCACCACTCCCTGAATATCGCACCAATCTGGCGCCGCTTGCGTGGCGTATAAAGCATTCAGATCGGCGTTCATCTTTTCCATGGCAGCTTCCGCTGCATAGAAAGCGACGGTGTTCCCCGAATCTGTTTTCTGCACTTTCTGCTCGACGTTCACCTTGTAGAGCAAAGCGAAGGCTAGCGCAGACATCAGGATAAGAAACAGGAGAACGGTGATAAGCGCCATTCCCTGTTCAGACGAGTTTCTCCGACTGTACTTCAGCGAGCGCTTCATATCGGACCTCAGTTGTAGCGATCGTGGAAGCTCAGATTGCGGGGGCCAATCGAGGTTGTGTAAGTGATGTAGTCCCAACACGCCGTTGCTGCGTTCGTTGAACATCCTGGCTGTTTCATATTGCCGGGCCACGGACGAGGCGAACGAGCTGTGATGGTCAGATTGATTTTGCGTATCTGGTTGGGTTTAGGTGTCGCTGGCGAGCCGGTTGCGGCATCGGGGAGATTTGCCGTCAAGGCACCTGTCGTATCGTCGAACACGTCATACGTAAGCTGCAGATCAACGATGTGCTCCGCCACCGGTACCGGAGTATGTGCGCCAACCTGGCGCATCAAGCAAAAGTCGGCACAGTCATTGCCGCCCTGCTTGAGGAAATACGTGATCATCATGATCCGGGAAACGGTCACTGCCGGATAGCTGCTGCCACTCCTCAACGACTTGATGCTGCCTACATTCGCCGTGCTCTGGTTCAGATTCAGCGGATCGGAATTGGCAAAGGAGATCAGGCGACTGGTGCCGTTCACCGCGGTTACGTCCCCAACGGCGGACCCCACCGAATTATGGAGCAACAGCGTGTCGCCGACCGTGATACCCACAGACGCGTCGTTTACCGCAGGAGACGTCGTGGAAGGCATCGTCAGCGTGCTGCCGTCCGAGGCAAGAGTGGTGGTCGAATAAGTTGACCAGTTCAAGTTCGGATCGGCATAGGTGATCACAATGGCGTCGCTGGTTGCCGGGCTTCGCAGTGGACCGACCGAAGACGCGCTTCGTGCCGGCGTGACCTTGTACAGCCGACCCTGTGTCAGCGTGTTGTTCGAGCTTAGATACGTCAACGTCGCGTCGGCGCCGAACAGGGGATTGCTTCCTCCCGCTACTCCTTGCTGCGGGATCGGAATGCCGCCGATCGGCACGCCTGTGCCAGCCTGTTGCAGGTCGCGAATGACCTGGTTTGCCGCCGCGCGCAACTCCGTCTGCATTTCATTTCGCTGCACCACAAACGCGGTGCTCTGCATCGACTGCGTGAACACGCGCGTGGCTGCGCCGATCACGATCAGTGCAATCGCGATCGAGACTAGTAACTCCAGCAGTCCAAAACCCTGCTGGGACTTGGGCCCACAGTTTTGGCTGATTGTCATGGGAATCGGGAAATGTATCCGTTGACGGTGTAATCGCGCGCACCGCGGCTGGCGGTGTAGACGCGGACAGTGACCGTGATTTTGCGAATGTCTGGATTTATCGTGCTATCGGAATTCAGCACGGGCGTGATTAGAATTTGTCGCTTGTAACTCGACAAAGGAACGACGCGATCGTCGGCGGTGC
>DASTGW010000446.1:0-3371 GCA_035718705.1 Terriglobales bacterium
ACTCCACGTGGCGCCGGCATCCGTTGACAGCAACCATGCGCGACCGTTGGAAGGTCCGTGCACTTGGCCATAGGAGAACGAACCGCCCAGGTAGGCGACGTCCGGGAAGCCCGCCGGCGTATAGACGACGTTGTCATACCAGCACTGGCCGGTGCAATAGTCCGACACTTGCGCGCCGCCGAATTGGACGAAGGTCGCCCCAGCGTTGGCGTTATCGCTCCGCCAGAACGTGGCGGGAAGGCCCGGAGGGTTGACGGCGGTAGATCCCTCACCGGCACCAACATACATGCGCGTCGCGCCGTTGGGGAGTGTGTTCACATCGAATTCGTCGCGCTCCAGCGCAGAGTTGAAAGTGCCTACGGTGTTGTCCCTCGGGGCAAATATTTGTTGGAAGCTTACACCGTTGTCCACAGAGCGCCATACGCCCTGTTGGAAGGCGTTGACGTAGATGATCCCGGGATGGGTCGGATCGACCTTCACCGCGGTTGAGCCGCGGGTCGGAGGGGGGGCGGTAAAGATTCTGGTGAATGTAGCGCCATTTTGCCGGTAAAGCCCGCGGGGCACTAATGGATGGAGTGCGTTTCCGCTGGACGAGGCTCCGCTCGTGACAGAGCTGACTCCGCGAACGCCGCTTGCGACGGGAACCAGCAGATTGCCTGCATTGTCGAGCGCCATCTGCCCAATCGCGCGCTGGAAGAACATGTCGCTGCCCGGAACCAGGGTCCAGGTTTGGCCGCCATCTGTAGTCTTGTAAACTCCCACGCCGGCTTCGGAATCACCCGACGCGTTCGGTTCGCCAGTACCAGCATAAACGGTATTGCCCGAGGAATCGCTCGGATCGATTAGCAGTGAGCCGATTGCGTTGCTTGTGAAGCTGCCAGAGATAAACTGCCAGTTGGAGCCGTTGAGCGCTTTGTCGGTCTTCCACACACCGCCCCCGGCGGCAGCGAGGTACAACGTGCAGCTGCTTTTGTTGCAGTTCGGCGCAATCGCCATAGCGGTTACGCGACCACTGGCGACGTACTGAGCTCCATCGAAGAGGAAGGGGGTGAGGACCGATGGATACGTGGCTTTGCTCGGTCCTATCAAACTCCAGGAGCCTGCCGAATGCGGACTCGCATTCAGCGATGCCCATCCACTTTGGGCAGCGAGGGTGGCGTCACCCGGCACTTCTGTTTCCGGGTAGGCACGCAGGAGGTAAGACTGAACCTCAGGCGTGGTGTCGGGGCCACGGTTCTCGCCGGACCCAACGGCAGCTTCGGCGTTCTCTTCGGCCATCGGTTTGTCGGGAAGCTGTTTGTTGAACACGATCGCATTCGCGCGTTGTTCAAGAGTGCGATCCGATTTCTTCTGATTGTGGATGCGACCGGCAAAGAGCAATGCCGCCGCACCAAGGACAAGGACTACACAGGCCAGCAACCATCGTCTGGACATGAACTACCCTCCTAGGAGATCACAGTTGGGTTGAATTGGAAGACGGCATCGAAACAGTTGACTGCTCAATGTCTTTTTCTCTGTTCCGGATCGCGCACCCAACGCGTCGCGGATTTCTTTACAGAGCTGTGGGGCGAAACTGTATTTCAGCGGGGACGAAAGTCAAGGACTATTACTAGAAGAAGTAGTACGAGTGCAAAACGTTGCGGTTAATGTGAAGAGAGCTGCGATTCGCGGTGGGTAAAGGTGAACGAGGTTGTGCGGTTTGTCGCGACGAGAAAATCAGGAAACCGGCTGAGGAGTGTCGAGAATGCTGGCGAAGAACTCGTCGACATTGGCTAGAATCTCGTTGGCTTCGTTCTTCGCGTACACGGCGGCGCGCAACTGTCCGCCATTGCGCACTCCGTGCGTGAACCACGAGACGAACTGCTTCATCTTGCCAACGGCACCACCCATGTCTTCATCGACGAGCATCTGGAAATAGGTGCGAATCATTTCATAACGATCGCGTTCAGTCGGCTCATCGTAGCGACCAGTTTCGTTGTACTGCGCGATCTGGCGGAAGATCCATGGATTCGAAGCAGCAGTGCGACCGATCATGACGGCGTCACATCCGGTTTGCGCGACCATGTTGGCGGCGTCTTCGGGACAACGGATATCACCGTTGCCGATGACCGGAATCTTCACCACTTCTTTAATATGCCGGATCCATTCCCAGCGTGCCTGTCCGGAATAGCCCTGCTCGCGAGTGCGGGCATGGAGGGCGACGGCTTGCAGTCCGCTGTTCTCTGCGAGCTTTGCCAGTTCAACGCAAACAATTTCACTATCGCTCCAACCAGCGCGGAACTTCACCGTGAACGGGATCTGAACTGATTTGCGGATCGCCTCGAAGATGCGTCCGATCTGCGGAAGGTCACGGAGTAGTCCGCTGCCGCCGTTGCATTTCACGACGCGCTTTGCCGGGCAGCCAAGGTTCAAATCGACGATGTCGAAGCCGGCGTCTTCGCAGAGCTTCGCGGCACCAGCCATCGTGTCGGGATTCGAACCGAAGAGCTGCGCGGAGATCGGGTGCTCGTCGGGATAGAAATGCAAATAGCGCCTGACCACTGAGGCGCGTGATCGAGCCACGCCGTCGGCGGAGGTGAACTCGGTCATGATGAGGCCGCATCCGGACTCGCGCCCGCTGAGCAGATGGTCGTCGGAGGGCTTCAGGTTCACGTTGCGGATGAAGCGACGGAAGACCGTGTCCGTGACCCCGGCCATGGGCGCTAGAACCGTCGCCGGGGAGATGCGTACGTTGCCGATCTGGAAAGACTCCGGCACCTTCGCCTGAGGAGCGGCGGCTGGCGCGGACAATGGAGTTTCCCAGTACTTGCGCATGTTTCTATTCTACCTGCTTTTTGCGAATTGCCTGTCTTCCAGGCAGGTTTCAAGCACCAGTGGTAATTGCTAAGATGCTCGCCGCCATGAAGACCTGGGTCACACTCCTGCTGCTCTTAACCTCATGCCTGTCGGCGCAATTGGCGCCAAAGCCCTCTCCCCTTATTGCAAACGTGAACGGGCGAAAGACCATTTCGCTCAATGGCGTTTGGCACTTCGTAGTGGACCAGTACGACGTCGGCACCGTCACCTACGACGGCAAACTCAACGAGCGCAGCTTCTTCCGCAATGACAAGCCGAAAACGAAGGCGGACTTGGTGGAGTACGACTTCGATCGCAGCCCGCTGCTGAAGGTGCCCGGGGACTGGAATACGCAGAGGCCGGAGTTGTTCTTCTATGAGGGCACCGTTTGGTATGAGAAGTCATTCAGCTACCACAAGCAAGCGGGCACGCGTGTGTTCCTGCACTTTGGCGCAGCCAACTACCTTTTACGTGTCGGTGTAAACGGGAACGTGATTTGCGAGCATGAAGGCGGATTCACATCGTTCAACTGCGAA
>DASTGW010000447.1:0-2224 GCA_035718705.1 Terriglobales bacterium
CGCGCGGAGGTATCCCCAAAGGTGCCGGTGCGCGCCTCTTGTGACATGGAAGACATCGGTCCTGCCGCACTGTCTTTACGGTAGACGCCGCGGGGGCGACTCTCGACTGAGGCTTTGAAATCGCGCAGCACCTTTTCGATCAGGCCTTCCAAGTGCCCGGTCATTGTGGCCACAATCGGACGGAGTGCCCGCACCGGCGGTGCATAGTTCATGGCGACATGAACGAGCGTGTCATCGCCGAGAGCAGAGAAAGTGACGCGTCCCGTGTGCTTTGGGCCATTGATCGATTTCCATCCGATGGCCTGATTCGGAATCCATTGTTCGGTGATTGCGTCCCACTCAATCGTCTGGCCCGCTACCATCACGCTCCAATGCGAACGGTCGCCCGCATAGCGAATGTCGACAATGTTGTCCGCTACGCGCGGCAGGCGTTCCCAATCGGCCCACGACTGGAAGACTTCATCTACCGGACGTCCGATCTGAATGCTCTTCTCCAGGCGCACAATTCGGCTTGCGCCCGCACGCCCAAGCAGCTGCGGCATCAGCAGCAGCCCGGCTCCGAAGCCCACACCAACTCCAAATCCTGACCAGAAATTTCCTTTTCGCGACATGTCAAGTTTGAGCTTCGTGGAGCCGTGTCAGGTTGCCATGCGGTCCAGGCTGACGAGCTGCTTGCGATGATGGTCAAACACCGCTGCTTTGATTTGCTTCATATATGTGTCATGCGGAACGGCGTTCATATTGGGACTTCCGGCTGGCACTACAAGCACTGGTGCGGCCCGTTCTACGAAGCCAAGCTGCCGGCCTCGAAAATGCTGGCCGAGTACTACCAGCATTTCGACACGGTCGAGGTCAACAACAGCTTCTATAGACTGCCTACTGCGGAAGCGTTCCGCTGCTGGCGCGAATCAACACCGAAGAACTTTCTCTTTGCGGTGAAGGGCTCACGCTTCATTACGCACATGAAGAAGTTGAAGGATCCGGAGAATGCGCTCGAAAATCTCATCCCGCGAGCAGAAGAGTTAAAGGAGAAACTCGGGCCGATTCTCTGGCAACTTCCGCCACACTGGGCCATCAACACCGACCGACTGGAGGAATTTCTCTCCGCTCTGCCCCGCAATCACCGCTACGCGATCGAGTTCCGCGAGCAGTCCTGGCATACACCACGCGTGTACGACATCCTGCGCAAGCACAACGCCGCCTTTTGCATTTTTGAGTTGAATGGACGCCATTCGCCCCTTGAAGTCACCGCCGATTGGACTTACGTTCGCCTGCACGGACCCGGCGGTCCTTACCAGGGCAGCTACAGTACCGCGAAGTTACAGCGATGGGCAGATTGGATTGGCAGACAAATGCAGCAACTGAAAGCCGTGTACGTCTATTTCGACAACGACCAGGCTGCATACGCGGTGCACAATGCGCTGGAGTTGAAGCAACTAGTCGAAGTAGTTCAGAGCCGCAAAGCCGCGTAGATGTTGACACCCAATCACAATTGCAACGTGCGTGAAGATATCTCTCGCTGCATCCGTACGAATCCGTGAAATCCGCGGCGCTTTTGTTCTGCTACAATCCCGCCATCGCATTTAACTTACTTGTCAGGAGACCGCCCGTGAAAGGTGACGCCAAGGTCCTGGCCGTTCTGCAAGAAGTCCTGAAAGCCGAACTCACTGCCATCAATCAATACTTTCTGCACGCCGAAATGCTTGAGAACTGGGGCTACGAAAAGCTGGCCGACTACGTCCGTAAGGAATCCATCGACGAGATGCGCCACGCCGAAAAGCTCATGGAGCGCATTCTCTACCTCGACGGCACGCCTAACATGAGCGACTACTTTAAGATCAACATCGGATCGACCGTCGAGCAGCAGTTCAAGAACGACGTGCAGGTCGAGTACGACGCCGTAAAGCGCCTGAACGATGGCATTCATATCTGTTCGGCGCAGAACGACGCCGGCTCGCGCGAACTGCTGGAGCACATCCTGGTCGACGAAGAACACCACATCGATTGGCTGGAAGCCCAGTTGACGCTGATCGAGCAGATGGGACTGCCAAACTACCTGGCGCAACAGATCGGCGAAGGCGAGGAGTAACCGTTGCCCTAAGCGCGCGAGCGCAACCATCCCTGTGCGCATTACAAAGCCCGCCGAAGGCGGGCTTTTTCTTTGCTACAATGTGCAAGCCACTGTTTTTCCTTCCCCAGCGGAGAGATGGCCGAGTGGCTGAAG
>DASTGW010000448.1:0-4959 GCA_035718705.1 Terriglobales bacterium
GATTTTACGGGATCGCTGTCCGTAAGTCGCTGATTCTAATGGATCACCGCTGAAAATTGCTCAGCGAGCTAAGTTCTTTGAAATCATGGTCTGAGCCGTAAGTTCCTTGTTTTCATGGTCAGGGGGATGGGGGGTATCCCCCCTCTGAATCCCTAGCTTCCGGCTTTCGCGAGTTCGCGCTTTACGGTCTCGCTGACGACTTTGCCGTCCACGCGAGCCCCGCCGAATTTGGCCATCGTGTTCTTCATCACGGTACCCATGTCTTTCATGGTCGGCGAGCCCATCTCGGCGATCGTTGCCTTCACCGCCGCCGTGATCTCTTCCTCGCCCAGCGCCTTGGGCATGTAGCTCTCGATGATCCCGATCTCGTCCTCTTCCTTCTTCGCGAGTTCCTGGCGACCGCCCTTGGTGAACGCATCGATAGAGTCCTTGCGTTGCTTGATCATGGTGCTGAGAACCGCGAGAGCTTCCTTGTCATCGAGCGGTGCGCGCTTGTCGATTTCTTTGTTCTTCAATGCCGACTTCACCATGCGCAGCGTCGAGAGTTTCAGTTCCTCGCGCGACTTCATCGCCTGCGTCATGTCCTGCGTGATCTTATCCACGATGCTCATATCGTCCTCGTAGTGCGACTGCCCATTATATGAGGTGCCGCACTCGCCACACTGCTTTCTCCCTCGCGCTTTGGCGGGATACACTCGTAGAGAGGACTTCATGCTGCGAAAGAGCCGTCTTTTTACTCCCGGTCCAACCCCGATTCTTCCTGCCGCCCAGCGCGCGATGGCGTCCGCCGATATGCATCATCGCACCGCCGACTTCCGTGCGCTCTACCAGAAAGTTTTGGCCGATCTGAAGACCTTCGTCGGCACTCATAGCGACGTGCTTCTGCTCTCGTCCTCCGGGACAGGCGCCATGGAAGCCGCGGTCACCAACCTGACTTCTCCTGGCGATCGCGTGCTGGTAGTCACAGCCGGAAAGTTCGGCGAGCGCTGGCGCGATCTGGCGAAGGCATTTGGCTGTCACGTTGACCTGGCCGAAGCTCCCTACGGCCAAGCAGTCTCGCCCGACGCCGTGAAGGCCAAGCTCACTAGCGACACTCGCGTCGTCTTCATGCAAGCCACAGAGAGTTCCACCGGCGCGCGTCACGATGTTCGCGCCATCGCGCAGCTTCTGAAAGGAAGCGAAGCCTTGCTCGTGGTGGACGCCATTACCGGCCTCGGAACGACCAAATTCGATGTCGACGGCTGGGGCATCGACGTGATCATCGGCGGCTCGCAGAAGGCCGTTATGATTCCGCCTGGACTCGCCTACCTTGCGGTCAGCGAACGCGCATGGCAGCGCGTGGAATCATCGAAGCAGCCGCGCTACTACTTCGATCTGAAAAAAGAACGAAAAGCGGCAGGGAAAGGCGAATCAGCTTTCACGCCAGCCACGTCGCTCATCGCGGCCCTTAACGCCGCCATGGATTACCTTCGCGAAGCGGGCAAAGGCGACCTTGCCGCCGGACGCGATGCCCTGATCGAGAATGCGGAACTCTCCGCCGAGATGACTCGCGCCGCCGCAAAAGCTTTAGGACTGAAACTCTTCGCCCCAGATGCGCCCGCTGCAGCCTTGACTGCAATTGTTCCTCCGGAGGGTTTGGACTCCAGCGACATCGTGAAGAAATTCCGAGATCAGTTCGGCGCGGTTGTCGCGAACGGCCAGGCGGAGATGAAGGGCAAAGTCTTCCGCATCGCCCATCTCGGTTATTACGACTACATGGACACGATGGGAGTGCTGGCAGCGCTGGAACAGATCATGGCCGGCTTAGGAACGGGACACCTGGAGTTCGGCTTCGCATTGCGGGCAGCCCAAGAAGTGTTCGCGCGTGCTCGCTCCGAGAAAGCTCACGCCTAGCCAGTAAGCCACTAAGCAAAAACAAAACCCGCCTCGCAGGAGGCGGGTTTTTTGCTAAAGCTAACTTTACTTCTTCGGCGTGGTCTTCGCGCCAGTCGTCGCGCTTGATGGCGGACGAGTGATCGCGCCGGACGGACGCGGTGCGCTCGGCGTTGCCGAGGCCGGAGCCGCGACGCCTGAAGAAGCGTTGTAGGCGCTGGCGATGTCCTGGGTCACATCAGTGGAAGCCGAAGCCCATAGAACCGGGCTCTGTGGATTCGACACGTCGACGATCACCGAGTAGCCGTGCTCCTTCGCGTACTTGTCGAGCACTTCCATGATCTTGCCGCCGATGCGGTTCACCAGCTCACCCTGCTGCTGCTGGTAGTCGCCCTGGGCGTCTTCGAGCTGGCGCTGCAATGTCTTCTGCTTGGCTTCAATGTCCTTGGCCAGCTTGGCGCGGGCTTCGTCGTTCAACTTGTCGCCCTGCGTCTTGAGCTGGTTCTGCATGTCGGCGACTTCCTTCTGCAGATTCTGGAGGTTCGTGCGCGGCGTCTCGAACTTCTTGTCGAGCGCCTCGAGGTCCCGCTTGCCTTCGTTGGTGAGCAGGATTGCCTGCTGAATGTTGATGATGCCGACCTTGTTGCCAGTCGCGGAGGCAGTGGTAGTCGGGGCTGCAGCTGCAGCAGGCGCCGCATTGCCCGTCTGAGCGAATGCGGTGACGGACAAGAGCACCGGCAGTACTACGCGTGCGAGGGTGCGTTTCATGGGTAGGTTTCGAACTCCTTGAGATTCGTTCCGGGAACTCCGTATTGCTTTCGGCGAAGACCTTCCCCAGTCCTGCTGAAGGCCTCGAAAGAATTTAACGGTATACGGAATGGCAGGTTAATTATAGGTGTGCTCCCCATCACCGTCAAACCACTACTTGGGATGAACCGTGACGTTTTCTGCACATTTCAGGCGCTTTACTTAGTATTCGGGAACGCCTCGAGAGGCACCTGCCAGCTATAAAGATCGATCCGAAGTCGGCCCGCCTGCACCGCCGGATCCGTGTTCGTAAGCTCGTTGGCTTCTTCCAAAGTCGCGGTCTTGAAAACAAAGATTCCACGAAGGTCCCCGTCATCCATGAACGGTCCAGCCGCAATTAGCTTCCCCATCGCGCCCAACCGGCGCATGTTCGCCATGTGACCTTCCTGGATCTTCTGGCGCTCAGGCGAGTCTTCCGGCGAGAACTTCGCGCCTCGCCGCAGAAAACCAAGGAAGTAATTCTTCGCTGGATCGTAACTCTTCAGTGACGGCAGCGCGTCTTTCTGTGTCATCCAGGGATGGATCTCTGCGGTCCAGAGCCCACCCTGCACAATCGGATCGCCTTGCGCGACTTTCCTGGCGCCATCTGGATCGGCGGCACGAATGATCATCACGGCCGCTAATGTGTCTTTCGCGCTTGTGACCGGACCGCTGGCGACAATCCCGCCTTTGGCGGCGATGCCGTCCCAGTACTCGCGTTGAGCATTGGCAAAGCTCGCGGCTTTGTTGGCGTCGTAAGGCTCGGCGCGGCGCAGCAGTGCCATATAGAACGTCTCCGGCACAAACTTCGCGGGCTCGGCCTGTTTCGCGGGCTCCTGCGCGGACAAAACGCCGCACACCAATAACACGAGTGCAACGAGGTGCTTGGTCACAAGATCTCCAAAGTACGTGATTGGGAGGGATTCTAATCGACAACGATAACCCAACGCGAGGTGCGGTCTGTCACATCGCGAAGCAGCGCCTGTTCCTACAATTTTTGGGCCTGGCGAAATCCCGCATCGATGGCTTCGCTTGGCCGACATCAAGAGCTATTCCATTTTTGGAGGCTGTGTGAAGAACGTTTCTCGTTATTTGGCAGTATTCATTGGACTCATGCTGATTTTCGCCGTGGTTGCCTATGCCGCGGAGACAGCGCCCGGAACCGTGATCCTGAAAGGCGCGCCCATGGGTGGCGTGAAGTTCGATCACAAGACACATACCGTTGGCACCAAGTGTGAAACCTGTCACCATGCTTCGAAGCCGGAGAAGGCTTTGGCCTCGCCGCACCAGAAGTGCCAGGACTGTCACACTACTACCGCGACCGCGCCGATGAAGACCAAGGCACAGGCCGCATTCCACAATCCGACGGCAACTGCCGGGGTCTGCATCGATTGCCATAAGACCGAGGCATCGAAGGCCAAGAAGGCGCCGACAAAGTGTGCTGAGTGCCATCAGAAGGCGAACGCATAATTTCGCTCTAGTTAGTTCGCGCGCTGCCTCGGCGGCGCGCGATTTTTGTTTATGATGGAGGGTTGTTCTGGAGTCGCCGTTGAAACTAGAGACCCTCTCTGTCCATCCCTACCACCGTGAACCCCGCACCGACGCTACCCCGGTCGTCGAGACGATCTCGATGTCCACGATCTTCGAGCGTCACACCAGCGGTGAATATCCGCATGGACTGAGCTACTCGCGGCCGAGCAATCCGAATCGCAATCAACTCGAGCTGGCGCTCTCGAATCTGGAAGCCGGAGCTCAAGCAGCGGCGTTCTCCTCCGGATCTGCCGCGACTACGGCTGTGTTCCAGGCTCTAAAACCGGGCGATCACGTCATCTGCAGTAAGGGCTTTTACGGAACACGGCATTTGCTCGAAGACGTCTTTGAACCCTGGGGACTGAAGGTCACGCTGATGGATACCACGGACCTTCGCGCGGTCGAGTCGGCAATTCGCCGGGAGACACGTCTCATCTGGGCCGAGACGCCAACGAATCCCATGATGCTGGTGACCGACATCAAGGGCATTGCGGATCTCGCGCGCAAGCACAACGCAATTTCGATCTTCGACAACACCCTGGCCAGTCCGGTGCTGCAACGGCCTCTCGAACTCGGCGCCGATCTGGTGATGCACTCGACGACGAAGTACCTTGGTGGACATAGCGACATCCTGGGCGGTGCGATCATCGCGCGCGAAAATTCGGAATTCTTCGCAGGCATCCGCCACCTGCAAGCTGCTGCGGGAGCTGTTCCCTCACCTTTCGAATGCTGGTTACTGCTGCGCGGAATTCGTACTCTCGCGTTAAGGGT
>DASTGW010000449.1:0-8575 GCA_035718705.1 Terriglobales bacterium
CCGATCAGCAACACGACCGTGATGGCTAGCTGGCTGATTACGAGCGCCTGCCGCATGTGCGCGTGAGACTTTGAACCCGAGGTCGTCCCTGCGCCTGATTTCAGCCGGTCGGCTGGATCGTTCGCCGATGCGCGTAGAGCCGCCAGCAGCCCAAGTACAAGGCCGACAGCGAGCGTCATACCGACGGCAAACAGCAGCACGGGCGCGTTTAGCGACGCCTCTTGGAGACGCGGAATGTCCGCTGGATACCATCGTTTGATCTGCCGCAGCGCAGTGTAGGCCAAGGCTAGCGCGCAGGATGCGCCCAGAGCGCTGAGCACGAGGTTCTCCGTGAGTGTCTGACGAGCCAAGCGCCAAGGCGTAGCGCCGAGCGCTGCGCGAACCGCCAGTTCACGCTCTCGCTTCAACATGCGCGCAAGTAACAGGCTCGCCACATTTGCGCATGCGATCAACAGCACAGCAGCAACCGCAAAAAATAAAACAAGCAGTTTGGAACCCGTTTCTCCAACGATGGCTTTGTTTGCAGGCATTACCTCCACACCCCATCCTCGGTTCGAGTCGGGATATTGGCGCTCGAGATTGCGGCTGATCAGGTCCATTTCCGCTTGGGCCTGCTTGATAGTTACTCCGGAATTCAAGCGGCCAACCGCCATCAGCATGCGCGAGGTGCGCGGAACCCCGCGCATGTAGTCATACAACGGCATCCAGACGAAGGCGTCCGTCACCGGAAAAGCAAAGTCCGGCGGCAGCACTCCGACGACGGTTGTAACTGTTGCATTGAGTGTGACGGTCCGTCCCAGAATGTCGGAACGACCGCCGAACATCCGCATCCAAAGCGAATGGCTCAAGACGGCAACCGGCGGTGCGCCCGGGAGTTCGTCGGCGGCCGTAAGCGTTCTGCCGAGTTCGGCGCGAACCCCGAGCAAGGGGAAGAACTCCCCTGAGACCGCCATACCGACCACGCGCTCGGGAGTCGGGATACCAGTGATGTTGGTGCTCCAGTACGAAGCCAGCGCGAGCTTCGAGAAAGACTTCGTCTGCTTTTCCCAATCGTAATAATCTGCGCCCGAGAGACGGAACATGTCGCGCGGCTGATCTTTGTGAGTGGCCTCCAGAATAACAATCCTGTCAGGCTCGGGAAACGGCAGCGGTTCGAGCAGCACCGTGTAAATCACGCTGAACATCGCGGTGTTGGCGCCGATCCCCAGTGCCAGCGTTAGAATCGCGACAATGGTGAATGTTGGTGTACGACGGAGAGTCCTGAGAGCAAAACGAGTGTCGCGAATTAGTACGTCGATCCAGTTCACGATCTCAAACGAGCGCATCTCTTCCTTCATCGCCACCCTGTTGCCAAAGCGGCGGACTGCATCGGACTTGGCTTCCGCGGCGGACATGCCGGCGGCAATATTGGCTTCGGCGCGCATCTCGATATGCGTGCGCATCTCTTCCTCGAGAAGGCGGTCAAGCTTCTCTTGCCGGAATAAACTGAACAATCGACGTAGCATCGCCATCAGATCCCCTTACGCGTACCGCAGCACCGCAGATACGCCCTGCACCACCCTGTGCCACGCCTCTTCTTCCTTTTCCAATTGGCGACGTCCAGCAGGTGTAAGGCGGTAGAAGCGTGCCCGGCGATTGTTGTCAGAAACTCCCCATTCGCTTTTGATCCAGCCAACCTGCTCGATGCGATGCAAGGCGGGGTACAGCGAACCTTCCTCGACGCGAAGTAGTTCGTCCGAGACACTTTGAATATGAACGGCAATCCCGAAGCCGTGCATCGAACCCAATTGCGACAACGATTTCAAAACCAGCAGATCGAGTGTTCCCTGCAAGGCATCGGCTTGTTTGCCCATTCCATCCCCTAGATATCTAGGGGCACACTACGTTTCGCTTCCCTAGCTGTCAAGGGGAGGGACGAGATCGATGGGATGAAAAGAAAATGCCTTGCCGCAGCAAGGCCATGGACAAGCAGCAAAAACTAGTCGCTTCCGGTGAAACTCGGATTCGCGGCATGCTTCCTGAACACCAGGAAATCGCTGGCCAGGAAGTTCAGCATCGACGTGCACGGAATAGCGATCAGGTTCGCCGGTAGCACCGGCAGGTGATACTGCGCCACCAGGTACTTCACGATGGTCGTGGTGCCCAGCAGCGAGATCATGCCGGTAGTCAGGTTAAAGCGGAGAAGGCGCCCGGCAACGTCGGTCCAGTGCACGGAACTGCGGTCCTTCCACGTGAACCGCTCGTGCCACGCGAAGTTATGGAGCACGGCCATCTCCACCGCCAAAGCGGTAGCGATTGCCGGTTCCATGCCGAATCCTCTGTGGAAAAGGGACAGCATGCTCAAGTGCACGCACATTCCCAATAGGCCAACCATGTGGAACTTCACCCAACGCCGGATGAACTCCAACCATCGATTGGATCGGACGACCACCTTCAAGGTAGCCTCTCTTCCTGGTATAGAACTGCCGTGTGCCGAATCGCGGTAACTACCAGCATCCCCATCATGCCGATTGCGGCCACCACTCCCCCTAAATCGAAGAGCAGGTACACGGAATTTAAGAAGTGTACATGAGGCTTGTACCACAACGCCACATTTCCAGCCGCCAAAACTAAGCGAATCTCCGTAGGTCCTAATAGGAAATGACTTAGATAAAACTCTCCTAAACAATAAGTTGCCAGGTATGTCTCTATGGAAAGCAGGAGAAAAGCCACTAAAAGCACCAGGGCAATCAGCGGGGTCATGTATCCGGAAAAGGCCAGCCCAGCGCAGAGAAATGCTGCACCCACGCTGTCGATGATGTGGTCAACGTAAAAGCCGTACCGCGGGCGCTGCTGGTCGCGAAAGCGCGCCAGCGTGCCGTCAAGACTGTCGCCAAACCAGTTCAAAAACAGGAAAACGCACGCCCCCCAGAGCCACATCCGGTTGTACCGGGAAAGCGCGTAAGAGACGCCCACCATCAATTGCGCAGCAAATCCAAGCGCGGTCAGATGATCGGAATTGATCCAGGTAGGCATGCGTTCGGCCAGCCAGCGCAGGACCTTCTTTTCGGCTCCGGTCACGATCGACCGCTGCACTCGCCTCGCGTTCTTAAATTCCAGCTTCTGCCGCTCGCGCGGTGTGAATTGTTCTAAGGCTGCTCCGCCCATGTCGGTATATGCCACCTCGATTCGTTGAACTCGACTTGCCACCGTGGGCCTCCAACTTCGAGGCGAGTGTGCGACCGGCAGGCATCAAGTCTCAATGCACGGGACGTAGAGTGGTAGACAACTGCTCCTCATCCAGTAAGGCATTCCATTTCAGCGATTTGCGATGTTCAATAACCCGATGCCATGATCACCCGATGGCCCGATCATTTGGTTCATCCATCACATCACACTGGATGTTCCCTGTCCTAGACTGCGCCCATGCCGATCCGCACGATTATTGAGCCCTTCCGCATCAAGTCGGTTGAACCCATCCGCTGGACCACCCGCGAGCAGCGCCAGGAACTTCTTCGCGCCGCGTATTACAACCTGTTCCTGCTCAAGGCCGACGACGTCCTCATCGACCTGTTGACGGACTCCGGCACGGGCGCCATGTCTACCGAGCAGTGGGCCGCCGTTATGCGCGGCGACGAGAGCTATGCTGGCGCCAAATCCTGGGACCGCTTCCGCGACTCAGTGCAGGACATCTTCGGCTATCAGCACGTGATCCCCACGCACCAGGGCCGCGCCGCGGAACGAATCCTGTTCTCGGTGATGTGCAAGAAGGGTGACATTGTTCCCAACAACACGCACTTCGATACCACGCGTGCCAATGTCGAGTTCGTCGGAGCAGAGGCAGTCGACCTGCCAATTGCCGAAGCAAAGGATCCGGCAAAGTTTCATCCGTTCAAGGGCAACATGGACGTCGCCGCGCTCGAACAGTTAATCAGGCGAGTCGGCCGCGAACGGGTTCCCCTCGTGATGCTCACCATCACCAACAACTCCGGCGGCGGCCAGCCGGTCTCGATGCAGAACGTGCGCGACGTCGCCGCTGTCTGCCGCGAGCACCGAATCCCGCTCTACTTCGACGCATGCCGCTTCGCTGAGAACGCCTACTTCATCAAGTTGCGGGAGAAAGGATACGAAAATCGCACGCCCAAGCAGATCGCGCAGAAGATGTTCAGCTTTGGCGACGGCTGCACCATGTCCGCCAAGAAAGACGGCATGGCCAACATCGGCGGATTCCTTTGCACGAACAACGACGTGCTCGCCGCACAGGAGAAAAACCTTCTGATCCTGACGGAAGGTTACCCGACTTACGGCGGATTAGCAGGTCGCGACCTCGAAGCTATCGCCGTTGGCTTACAGGAAGCTCTGCATGAAGATTACCTGCGCTATCGCATCACCTCGACCGGCTACCTCGGATCGCACATCTCGGAACACGGTGTGCCGATCGTGCAGCCGCCCGGAGGTCACGCCATCTACATGGACGCGCGTGCCTTCCTGCCACATATTCCGCTGGATCAGTTTCCGGGAGTCGCTCTGGCCAATGAGCTTTACATCGAAGGTGGGATTCGTTCCGTGGAGATCGGCCGTCTGATGTTTGCCGATTCCGCCAAGTGGGATCTGGTCCGGCTGGCCATTCCCAGAAGGGTATACACGCAAAGCCACATCGACTATGTGATCGAAGTCATCCTGGAAGTCTGGCGCAAGCGCGAACAAATAAACGGCCTGCGCGTCACCAGTGAAGCGCCATTCTTACGCCACTTCACCGCTCGCCTCGAGCCGCTGGTGGAAGTAGAAGCTTAAAGCGCCACGGATTGCACGGATCACCAAGGATCTATTTGGGTTTCCTCTATTCCAATATCCGTGTAGGTCCGTGAAAATCCGTGGCGAGTTCCTAAGCCGCGCGGTCCTTCTCGATCTCCACCTCGGTCCTGTCTACATCTTCGCCGTTTACGCTGACGATGCCTTCCTTCTTAACCTTGTTCGGCTTCTTCGCTTGCGACTGCTCAGCTTCGGGCTGCGTCACGATTCGATCATCTACACTCGCCGCCTCGTGCATTACTTCCGTCCCCTCTTCGGCCCCGACGTGGCCGAGGTTACGCGGTTGAATTCCCTGCTTCTTCAGGATGTCCTTGATCTCCATAAGTGCCTCAGGTGTTTCGATGCGCTCACAGCGCGAAATGGAAACTGCTGCTGGAGCTGGAAAAGCAGAGTAGATCGTAGGAGACAACCTCTTGCGCCGGAGTTAGAATGGCCGGCCCAAGGAGGTTCATCTTGCATACCAGAATCTTAAAGTCGGCAGTTCTCTTCCTTGCTGGCCTGATGCTGTTCGCCTCGCAAAGTAGCGCGCAGGATGACGGCCAAACCGTATTCAAGCAGAAATGCGCGATGTGCCATGGACCGAATGGCGAAGGCAAAATTGGCCCGGCACTTAAGGGTACAAAGGTCGGTGAGGATGACATCGTGCTGATGCTGGCCAAGGGAAAAGAAGGAAAAAAGGCACCTCACAACAAACCAATCTCCGGACTCACGGATACCCAAATCAAAACGGTGGCCCATTACGTGAAGAGCTTAAAGTAATTCCCGAACCGGTCTTACAAGGCTCCCAAAAGGGCGGGTAACTAGCCCGCCCTGCATGACTACTTTGGGCTTCCGGCGTATCCTCTCCTTTCGCGCATGCTTCCCTTCAAGCTCGTTTACAGCGACGGGTACTACCTTCCCATCGGTCAACACGTTTTCCCGGCGCAGAAGTACCGGCTCATCTACCAGCGACTGATCTCCTCCGGCCTGGCCGAGCAGTCTGATTTTCTTGAGCCCAAACCCGCGACTGACAAGGACATTCTGCTAGTACACACCAGCGAGTACGTCTACAAGCTTCAGTACGGAATGCTCAGTGCGGCCGAAGAACTACAGATGGAAATCCCCTACTCCGAAGAGCTGGTTGACGCATTCTGGCTGGCGGCTGGCGGTTCGATCCTGGCCGCAAACAAGGCGCTCGAAGATCGCGTGGGATTCACCATTGGCGGCGGCTTTCATCACGCCTTCCCCAATCATGGCGAGGGCTTCTGCATGATCCATGATGTCGCGGTAGCGATCCGTCGTCTGCAGAAGGACGGCAAGATCAAGCGTGCGATGACCGTCGATTGCGACGTTCACCAGGGCAACGGCACAGCGGCGATCTTTGGCAATCGGCAGACGGTGGAACGAAGTCTGCCCTCATGGGGCGGGACATTGCCGGAGTTGCCGAAGAACGTAACGCCTTCGGGCGAAGACGTTTTCACGATCTCGCTGCATCAGGCGAACAACTATCCGGCGATCAAGCCTCCGTCATCGATCGACGTTAACCTTCCGGATCACACCGGCGACGAGGAATATCTCTCTTGGCTCGACAATGCTCTCTCGAGCGGCCTTCGTCAGTTTCAGCCTGACCTGATCTGCTACGTGGCCGGCGCCGACCCATACAAGGAAGACCAACTGGGCGGCCTCGACCTCACGATCGAAGGACTGAAGCGACGCGACGAACTTGTCTTCCAAGTCGCTCGAGCCAAAGGCATTCCAGTAATGGTGAGCTTTGCAGGCGGCTATGCGCGGAACATCGAGGACACGGTAACGATCCATGCGAACACGGTCGCGGCGGCGAAAGAGGCATTCGCAAATAAATGTCTGTAAGTCACTCATTCTAAATATTTTATATATAAGTTATTGAAAACAAAGACCGTTTTCTTTTAAAATTGTTAGAGAAGTCGATCTTTGTAATCAATAACTTACGAGTAAAATCCCGCAAAATCTTTAGATTGAGCTACTTGACCCTAAAATCTTAAGACTCTGAGACTTACGAGCTCAAACACCGCACGGTTCTTTTCTGACCTTATGTACTCAGGATAGCAATTTGGGCGAGGTGCCCTGCCAAATTCGCCGAAATAAAGTTGGAGTTAGGCATGTCTCGCAAAGATCGTGAAGGGGCAAAAGATCGCCAGGCGATATGCAATCACGCGTAACTGGCGTGATGCCGATTCGCGAAGGAGATTTGGGCCGCAGAGTTGGAATATCGAGCATCATTGCCCGGCATACATCGGTGTGCCACAATGTTGCGCTTTTCAAAAGCAAGCAATCATGTTGCTGACAGTAGTAGCCGTGCTTTCGCACGACTCCCCAGACGGAGACGCCTGGGGCTAGATAACCTCGAGGATATTCCGTGATCATAGGTGTCCCGAAGGAGATTTATCCGGGGGAACGGCGAGTGGCGCTGGTTCCCATGGTTGTTCCGAATCTGAAGAAAGCGGGACTGGAGATCATCCTCCAGGCGGGGGCCGGGGTGGAGAGCGGCTACCGCGATTCCGACTATGTCGAGAAGGGCGCGACGATTGTCCCTGACCGCGCCTCGGTCTTTCAGCAAGCCGACATTATTTTGCAGGTGCTCTGTTACGGGTCAAACGACCGCAACGGCGAGCAGGACCTTCCGCTGTTTCGCCGCGGGCAGGTGCTGATCGGCTTCCTCCGTCCGCTGGGTTCGGTGGACATTCTGAACCGGTTGAAGGACACGGGAGTGACTTCTTTCTCGGTGGAACTGATGCCGCGTATCACCCGTGCGCAGAGCATGGACGCGCTGTCATCGATGGCGACGATCTGCGGATACAAGGCGGTGTTGCTTGCGGCGGACACCGTGCCTCGGCTTTTCCCCATGCTGACGACTGCTGCAGGTACGATCACCCCGGCGAGAGTGCTGGTGATCGGGGCTGGCGTAGCGGGGCTGCAGGCGATTGCAACGGCACGGCGATTGGGCGCAGTGGTTTCAGCATACGATCTGCGTCCGGTGGTGAAGGAGCAGGTGCAGTCACTCGGCGGGCGCTTCGTGGAACTTCCGATTGAAGTGAAAGACGCCCAGGACGCCGGTGGATACGCGAAAGCACAGGACGAGAGCTTCTACGCCAAGCAGCGCGAGTTGCTGGGGAACGTGGTCGCCGAAAGCGATGTGGTGATCACGACAGCGGTGGTGCCGGGCAAGAAAGCGCCGGTGCTGGTGACCGCAGACATGGTGCATCGCATGGCGCCGGGGTCGGCAATCGTCGATCTGGCGGCCGAGCGCGGCGGCAACTGCGAGCTGACGAAATCAGAAGAGATCATCGATGTAAATGGCGTGACGCTTATCGGCACGATCAACCTGGCATCAACGGTTCCCTATCACGCGAGCCAGATGTACGCGAAGAACCTGACGACCTTCCTGCTGCACCTGGTGAAGGACAAGAAACTACAGATGAATATGGAAGACGAGATCACGCGCGAGACGCTGCTGACGAAAGACGGCGAAATCGCGAACGCAAGGGTAAGACAGTTCTTCCAGTTGCCGGAGCTGGTAAAGGCTTGATTCACGATTCACCACAGAGGCACAGAGACACAGAGGTTTCTTAAGGAAGATACTTAGCGTGGACTGTGGTGGTTAAGCCTGAGGTGCGGTCGTAAGGCGAAGTGCATAGATGCTTCGCTGCGCTCAGCATGACATGGGATCGGCGGTGATGGTGGGCTTGAAGTGTGGTGGTGAGGCGAAGTGCACAGATACTTCGCTGCGCTCAGCATGACATGGGATCGGCGGTGATGGTGGGCTTGA
>DASTGW010000450.1:0-7486 GCA_035718705.1 Terriglobales bacterium
AACGCCTTGTGGAAGACATCCGCACGTTTCGTACATCGCGATCGCGGTATCGCCAACTGGGAGTTCCATATCACCGAGGCTACCTGCTGTACGGGCCGCCGGGCACAGGCAAGACGTCTTTGGTGTCGGCGCTGGCAGCACACTTTGGTATGTCTATTTATGCAGTGAACTTAACGGAGTTCAACGACAAGTCGCTTCGGACGGCGATGAACGATGTGCCGGAAAACTCGGTCGTGCTGCTCGAAGACATCGATTGCATGAGGACCGGAAATCGCAGGCCACAGGCAAACGAGAAGAAGAGCGTACCCGACGCGGCGAAGGCTGAGTCTGGCCAGTTGGGAGTCACCCTATCGGGTCTGCTGAATGTTCTTGATGGGTTTCATGCGCCGGAGAATGTTTTGTTCGTGATGACGACGAACAGAATTGAAGTGCTTGATCCGGCTCTGCTGAGGCCGGGACGTATCGACTACAAGTTGTTTATGGGCGAAGCGACAAAGTCGCAAAAGGTGGAACTCTATGGCCGGTTCTTCCCGTCGTGCAGCAGTGCGGAGGCATTGCGATTTGCGGAAATGCATCATGCGGAAACCATGGCGCAATTCCAGGGACTGCTATTGGCCCTGGAGCGTAGGGCAGAAGAATTCGACGGAGGCTCGCTGGCAGAGGAGCCTGTCCTCGAAGAAATAGCGAGTTAATCCCGCCGCGAACGTCGCGGCTGGATGGAAAGGAGCCGCGATGGAATTCATCTACATTGTTTTTCTGAGCGTTGTCATTCGCCTGATCGTGAACGCGATCAAGGATCGCGAGACAGTCACCACTGCTCTGGGCGCGAAGACTTCGCTGTGTCGCGACTGCGCGTACGCGCACATCGCTCGCGGCTTTCGCGATCGCGAAGAGCTGATCGCCTGCACATATGCCGGCGCGATGCGTCCGATCAAGTTCGCGGTGTCTGACTGCACGATGTTCTGCAGTCGCAACGCGAACACAGCCATCGTTCGCATCACGGGCTTTGCAGAAACTCTGTCCACTCTAGAAGCGCCGACCATCGCGGCGACTCTGCGAACGACCAACGACTGACGACCAATGACTAGTTTTGAAAGGAGGGCACCATGGCCCGTTTGAACATCATGAAGCTTTCGAACCTGCTTGCGCCGCGCACCCACGAGGGTGCGCCGGCCAAGACGATCAGCGCCGAATTGCAGTTGCGGCGGTCGGTGCTGGCCTGCCTTCTGTGGGAGAACCAGTTCTACGAGGACGGCGTGGAGATCGCGTCGCGCGTCGCCGAACTGGTCCCCAAGGTGGAAGCCGCGAAGGTTGCCGCGCTGGCCGTTGAGGCGCGCGAGCAGATGAAGCTACGTCATGCACCGTTACTGTTGGTGCGCGAGATGGCTCGTTATTCCACTCATCGCGCGTTGGTGGCCGAAACGCTCGAGAAGATAATCCAGCGTGCCGACGAGTTGTCGGAGTTTCTCGCCGTCTACTGGGCCACCGGACGGCAGCCACTTTCGGCGCAGGTGAAGAAAGGACTGGCTGCGGCCTTCCGCAAGTTCGACGCCTACGCGCTTGCGAAGTACAACCGGGAAAACCCGGTGAAGCTGCGCGACGTGCTGTTCCTCTCCCACGCGAAGCCGCGTGACGAGGCGCAGGCCGAAGTGTGGAAGCAATTGGTCGAGGGCGAACTTGCGTCGCCGGACACCTGGGAGGTATCGCTCTCGGGCGGCGCCAATAAGCGCGAGACGTTCGAGCGTCTGCTCCGTGAAAACAAGCTCGGAGCTTTGGCCGTGCTGCGCAACCTCCGCAACATGGCCGAGTCAGGCGTGGACGAAAAGCTGGTGAAGTCCGCGTTGCGCGGACTCAACACCAGCCGTGTGCTGCCGTTCCGTTTCATCGCTGCGGCGCGTTATGTGCCGCAGTGGGAAGCGGAGCTTGAGGCCGTGATGTACAAGTCGGTCGAAGCGGCGCCGAAGCTCGGGGGTAAGACTGTGCTTGTGGTCGACGTCTCGGGCTCGATGACGGCACCGCTCTCGGCTCGTTCGGAGATGCAGCGCACGGATGCCGCCTACGGGTTGGCGATCCTGTTGCGCGAGATCGTCGAAGAGTTGAGCGTGTACTCGTTCTCGGATCGCCTGGTGCGCGTGCCGTCGCGGCGTGGTTTCGCGTTGCGCGACGCCATCGACGCTTCGCAGCCGCACGGGTCGACGTACCTGGGCCGCGCGCTAGAGACGATGCGCGAGTCGTACGACCGCCTGATCGTAATCACCGACGAGCAGTCGCACGACGCGGTACCGCGTCCGAGCGGCAAGGCGTACATGATCAACGTGGCCAGCTATCAAAACGGTGTTGGCTACGGCGAGTGGACGCACATCGACGGATGGAGCGAGTCGGTGATCGGCTACATCCGCGAGTTGGAGTCGATGCGGCATTAAACCGCAGTGGGGAGAACCTGCCCCACTGCGCTCTTGTTACACTGTTGCGGTTCGAAGTCGTAACGGAGAAACATGAACATACGCGCTACCTCGTTCGCTTTCTTTGTACTCTTCCTGCCATTGTTTGCGGCTGCCCAGCAACTGCAACTCGCCGGACTCGACGGCAAGTCGGTAACGGTGACGTCGGGCGATCTCAAGAGCATGTCCCGCCAGAAAGTCTCGGTCATGAATGGTCACACCAAGCGGAAGGAAAATTACGAAGGCGTGCTGCTTTCCGATGTGCTGGCAAAAGTTGATGCACCGGCTGGCCAGAAGCTGCATGGACCGGCATTGCTGACCTATGTGATAGCGGGTGCGAGCGACAACTACCAGGTGCTCTTTTCGCTGGCTGAGATCGACCAGGCGACGCACAAAAACCAGATCATCGTCGCTGATCAGATGAATGGCAAAGCCATCGACGACAAGGAAGGTCCACTGAAACTGGTTGTTCCCGAGGACACGCATCCTTCGCGGTCGATCCGCATGCTGACGTCGATCAGCCTGCATAAGGCGGAGTAAGCATATGAAAATTGTTGCCATCATTCCCGCCCGTCTTGGTTCCACCCGCTTGCCGCGCAAGATCCTTCGTGAAATCTCCGGCAAGCCGATGATTTCCTGGGTCTACGAAGCAGCGCGGGGTTCGAAGCTGCTCGATGAAGTTATTGTCGCAACCGATTCTGGTGAGATCATGGACGTGTGCCGAGCGAACGGCTACACGGCACGCATGACGTCGCCGAATTGCAAGAGCGGAACCGAGCGGGTGTATGAAGTTTCGCGCGAAGTGGAGGCCGACGTTTACGTCAATGTACAGGGAGACGAGCCCCTCACCCGCCCGGAACACCTGGACGTGCTGGTCACGCTGATGAAAAAGAAAACGGTGCAGGTGGGAACGATCAAGACGAAATGCACACAGGTGGACGTCAACAACCCGAATGCCGTCAAAGTAGTCTGCGATCAAAAAGGCAAAGCCCTGTATTTTTCGCGCGCAACCATTCCGTTTGATCGCGATAAGACCGGCAAAGTCGAGTACTTCAAACACCTCGGGTTCTACGCCTATCGGAAGCCGGCGTTGGAGAAGTTCATCACCTGGCCGGAGTCACAGCTCGAACTCAGTGAGCGACTGGAGCAGTTGCGGTTCCTTGATAATGGCATTTCGCTGCACGTGACGGAGACGCCATTCGACACCGTCGGCGTGGACACGGAACAGGACCTTCGCCGAGTGGAAGATATCCTGCGGCGCCCGCGTTAAATCTTAATTCGCTCGATGAAACTCTAATTGCAGCGACTCGCCTTTTTGGAAGATCACCGAATTTTGATTGGTCTTCGCCGTGAACTTTGCGTCGATGATTTCCGCTCCTAACTCCTTGGTCTGCGGATTGAAGTACAGAGGCACAGGCAGATCGCCAATATGCGATTGAACGAATTCGCCCTCGTGTGCCAAGGTCAAGGTGCCCCAATCGGAGTTGTAGAACGTTTCAGCACTCAGCTGAGGTAAGTCGCTTACGAGGAGCGGACGGAATCCCTGCCAGCGCTCCGCAATCTTTCGGCGGCTGCGTGCGACGGCCTCCGTCGCTTTGTTCCAGTGCTCACCCGGTTCTAAGTGCAGGGCTATGTCGTAGATGTCGCTCGCCACGGCATCGACGAAGTAGAACACGGGATCCTCCTCGTTCATCAGTACAACGACTGCGACATCGTGTTCAGGCAGGAATGACAAATGGGATCGGGCACCGGGAAAACTTCCAAAATGATGAATCAGCTTCTCTCCGCGATACCGGCCGAGGTACCAGCCGAGACCATAAGAGTCACGGTCGAAGGTAAAGAACTGTGTACCGACTTCGGCCGCCGGCGAAAACATCTGTTTCATGGAAGCTGAGGACAGCAGGCGCGTCGTGCCGGAGCGACCTTCGTTCAGTTGAAGCTGCATCCAGCGGCCCAGATCATCTGCCGTGGAACCAAGTCCACCCGCAGCGTGCATGGTGCGATCTGTCTTTTGAATCGTTGCGGCGCGCCAGCTATTTCCATTTTCTTCAAGATCGCACGCCGAATTCGTGTCCTGATGGATTGCTGCCGCGCTCGTCACTGTACGTTTCATTTTCGCTGACGACAAGATTGCTTTCTGCAAATAGTCGGACCAGCGATGGCCCGTAACCGCCTCAATTACTCGGCCGAGCAGCGTGTAGTGGAGATTGGAATAGCGGAATTTCCCACGCGGCTGGACCTGTTTCAGCAGCCGGTAAAACTTGTCGTCCTCCATGCCGCCGATGAAGGCTTCGCCGATTTCGAGCTTGTTGCTGTCCAATCCTTGGCGGTGCGAGAGCAGGTCGCGGACGGTGATCGTTTCTGAAGCTCTTGCATCCGCCAATTCGAAACGCGGAAGATACTTCTTCACCGGCGCGTCCAGGTCAACTTTCTTCTCTTGTGCCAGTTTCATGATGGCAGTGGCTGTGAACGGCTTCGTAGCGGAAGCGATGTAGTAGATCGTGCTTGAGTTGGGTATCTTCCGAGCAGCGCAGTCGCGGCCGCCATAACTGTGACGGTAGATCACATGGGAGTGAGTGACGACTTCCACGGTGTAGCTTGGAACGTGGAACTCGCGCGCATGCTGGTCCCATGCGGCTGAGATGCGCGCAAGTGAGGATCTGTCGAAGGGACGGTCCGCAGAAGCGGCCGAGGCACTGAGCACAAACGCGAATAGAACGACTGAAGCTGCTCGCGAGAATCTCATGAGCAAAAAGTACGGCCGACGCTCGTTACAAGTTCCTGGATATCCGTATTTACGACCCTATTCTGGCGCCTTTGGTCCCCCTATAAGGAACTTCGACGTGCCCAGGCCTCTGCGGCGGCGATGCGTTTCGCGACCGGCGGATGCGAGTGGAACCATATCTCTACGAACCGTGAGGGCGAGCGTTCCGCAAGATTCTGTTCAGCCAGCTTGTTCATCGAGCTGATAAAGGGCTCAGTGGCAGGAATCGACTTCAGGGAGTATCGATCGGCCTCGCGTTCCTTCATTCGCGAATACGCGTTCATCACCGGCATGAGCAGGAACGACATCACACTCGTCAACAGAACCAGCAACGGCACGCTGGCAAAGTCGTGCATCGAGAGAAACAGTCCGCGCTCAACGGCGTAATCAAGGGCGCGAGCGACAATCCAGAACCCGATCAGCGACACACCGATCTGCATAACGATGCTCTTGAAGATGTGCTTGTGCACATGATGGCCGAGTTCATGGGCGAGGACTGCTTCGATTTCGTCGGGGGTAAAGTTTTCGAGCAGCGTGTCGGCGAGAATGATGCGCCGCGTAGCGCCGAGACCTGCGAGTGCGGCGTTGGCTTTCTTACTCTTCTCAGAGAGCTGCCATTCATACACTCCGCGTACGCGCGTACCTGCCCGCTCGCTGAGCTTGATCAGCCGTTGCGAAAGATCGTCATTTTCCAACGGCCTGAACTTATAAAACAGTGGGAACAACACCACGGGCGCGATCTGAGCGAAAAATACGGCCAGCGCGTTATAGATAAACCATACGACGATCCACCAGTGCACCGGCGTCATGCGGATCACGTTGTAGATGATCTCGACGAGAATGGTCGCGATTGCCAAGCCGATCAGCCAGCCTTTGATTTCGTCCCACACCCACGACTTCGTCTTCTGATTGGAGAGCTGGTATTGATGCTCCAGGCGGAAGCTGTAGTAATCGAGCCCGAAGCCAATTGCCTTGCTGATGATCAACAACATGACAACGTAGTAGAAGACGGCCAGCGAATAGCCCTGATCCGACAGGTGGAGCGCCCAATCGCGCAAGGTGCCATTCCATCCGGTCGCGAGCAGCACGATCAAGAAGACGAAGTTGAGCACGAGATCGGCGATCATCAACCGTCGCTTGGTGCGGTTGTACGCGCGTGCTTCGGGTGTGTCGGGAGTTGTCGCTTGGGCCGGAAATGTCATAAGCAAAGGCCGCGTCGAACGGACGCGGCCTGAAAGATCTACCTATATTTTACGCTGGATTGGCGACTTACGCGGAGGCTCCTCTTTCGTGAACGAAATCGAGGGCGCTGCCGAGGATTTCGTTCACCAGGTCGGGCGAACTGGCCTCACTGTAAACCCTCATCAATGGCTCGGTTCCAGAGGCCCGCATCAGCACCCAGGCTTCGGCGTCGCGACCATTGTGATTCGGCGTTTCGAGAAAAAACTTCACGCCGTCGAGGTTCTCTTTGCGAAGCACCTTGAACTTGCCGAGCTTCGTGACCTGGCCGGAATCAGCGCGCTTGATGGCCCCAAACTTCACGTCGTCGGCGATGGTGAGGTCGCGGCGCCCGTAATAGTGCCAGCCGAATTCCTCCTGCAGGCCCTTCACAATCTGGCCCAGCGACTTCTTCTCGTCGGCCATGGCGTTGGCGAGCAGGAGCGAGTTCAGCATGCCGTCGCGCTCGGGCAGGTAGCGAGGGATGCCGATGCCGCCAGATTCTTCCCCACCGATCAAGACTTCCTTGCCCGAAAACACCACGTCACAGACGTACTTAAAGCCGATGCCATGTTCCACCAGTTCGCGGTCGTACTTCTTGGCGATACGATCCAACATGCGAGTGGTGTTGAACGCACGCGTTACGGCTCCCGACCACTTCTTGTACTTGAGCAGCCAGTGCAAGATCACGGCATAGCATTTATGGGCATCGAGGAAAGTGCCATCCTCGGCAACAGCGCCGATGCGGTCCGCGTCGCCATCGGTGACAAATCCGGCATGGCAGCCTTCTTTCACAACGGCTTCCTGCGCGGCCTTGACGTGCGGCTCGATGGGCTCGGGATTGATCCCCGGGAACATCGGATTCACTTCGCCGCGAATTTCGACCACGTTGACACCGCGCTCGCGCAGCATCGGTCCAACCACTCCGCGACCGGAGCCATACATGTAGTCGCAGAGAATCTTGAAGCCGGCTTTGGAGATGAGGTCGAGATCGGCAAACTTGGAAATCGCCTCGCGGTGCGGACCTTTGAGATCGACTTCTTCGATCTTCGCCTTTTGTCCT
>DASTGW010000451.1:0-2830 GCA_035718705.1 Terriglobales bacterium
GACGGTTTTGCGAGAATTCCGCCGGGGTCAGGAACTGCGAAAGCAGTGGTCGCATCAAGGGCTGTGACGGTACGTGCACCCACGTTGTTGGCTCCCTCGCAGGAGGCGGCGACTAGGGCATAACCAATGTCACAGCCTTTCCTATTTTTAGTACCCAGTACCCAGTACCCAGTAAAATCCCTTCCTTCAAATCCCTGCCTTTTTCCCGGTGACAGATTCCTGACTGCAAAACGAGTAGAAGCGTTTCAGCATCTCACCTTTTTGCGTTTCTGCACTTGGTTGTGTGCAGGGGGTTCGCGCATAATGTTGCCGCCCCAGGAGGCGAACATGTCCGACAATCCTTCGGTGCCACCTTCCAACCTGCCGCCGATCACACCTGCGCCGAAGCCCAAGGCCAAGGCCGAAGAGATGGATCGCGCTCACGTACCGATGTCGGAGGAGTTCGACCGCGCGAAATGGACGCTGCCGCCGATCGGCATTGTGCTGATCGGGATCGCGATCATTGGCGTGCTGGTGCTGGTGTTCGGCTACACGAACCGGGCCAAGCCGGTGATGTCGGGTTCGATCGGGGACGTGGTCGCCGTTGAGCTGCAGGATAAAACTGTGCTGGTTGCTATCGAGTTGAACGTAGCAAACAGCAGCGACAAGAGCTGGTACATCCAGAAGATCGAGGCCACGGCGAAGACCGATAAAGGCGACAACACCGATACCGCTGCAACGGCCGCCGACTCGGAACGCTACTTCCAGGCGTTTCCGGCACTGCGCACGACCGAATCTCCGGTGCTGAAGTTCGATCAGAAGATCAACGCCGGTCAACATGTACTCGGGACGATCGTGGTGAGCTATCCGATGACGAAAGCGGAGTTCGATGCAAGGAAATCGCTGACGGTGACGATCCAGCCGTTCGACAACAAGCCGGTGACGCTGACCAAGTGAGCTCGAGCAAGATCCGTCTGGCAGAGGCGTCCGATATCGAGGCGCTGATGCCGCTTGTGCGTGAGTTCTACGAGTACGAGCGGCTGCAGCTGAACGAAACTCGGTACGCCGAGCTGGCGCGGATGCTGGTGGCGAAGCCGGACGTGGGCCGAATGCTGGTGGTGGAGGAGAGCGGCGCGTTGGTGGGCTACGCGGTGATCGGCTTTGGCTTTTCGTTGGAATTCGGCGGACGCGATGCCCTGCTGGACGAGTTCTACCTGCGGGAAGCGTCTCGAGGTCGCGGAATCGGGACGAAGGTGGTGGAAGTTGTAGAAGACCTTTGTCGCGCGCAAGGCATCAGCGCCATTCATCTCGAAGCAGACTACGTCAACGCGCGAGTTCACGAGTATTACAAGCGGATGGGATTCCGTGATCACGAGCGGCATTTGATGACGAAGTGGCTGCGATCGTCGCGCTAGCGCTCGATGAGAAAGCAGGAGTGGGTCTTAATCACGACCCAGACAGTGCTTCCCTTCTGCAAATGAAGAGACTCGACCGCCGCGGGCGTAACGTGCGCTTCGAACGTGGTTCCCTTGCAGTCAATCTTGATGATCACCGTCGCATCGCGTTGTTCGACGGAATGAATCTCCCCGGAGATGACGTTGCGAGCACTGAGGCCACGTGGCTCCTGGCTGGCGAGCAGGATGTCCGAGGCGCTGATGCCGACGCGCACACTTTCGCTGACCGGCGCTCTTCCGAGCGGAACTTCCAGCTCGATCTGACCGGTGTGGACGGTCATGGTTCCCTGCAAAGAATGATGAGCCTCCACTTGTCCAACGAAGACATTTTCGACTCCGCCCCACTCGGCAACGCTTTGGTGACGATGTCCACTGAAGACATCTCGCGGGGAGCCGCGGGCGATCACCTTCCCACTCTCGAGCGCGATCACCGAATGCCCCAGAGCGAAAACTTCATCGCGGGAATGCGTGACGTAGAGAACGGGAAGGCGCCGCTCGGAGATCCATGCGAGCAGATCGTCCATGATGAGGCTCTTGGTTGCAGGATCGAGAGCGGAGAGTGGTTCGTCGAGCAGGAGCGCCTGAGGATCTGTCACCAGGGCGCGAGCAAGCGCGACGCGTTGCTGCTCTCCGCCCGAAATGGAGCCAGGATGGCGGTTTTTCACATGACTTATGCGGAAGGCTTCGAGGACGCGGTCGACTCGCCCGCGGCGTTGCTCGTCGGAAAGGCGGAAGAGACCGTAGGCGATGTTGTCTTCCGACGAGAGATGCGGGAAGAGCGCGAGGTCCTGGAAGACAAAACCGATCTGGCGCTGGCTGGCGGGAATATCCAGTGAGGCTTCAGAGTCAAAGAACTTTTGGCCGTTCAGTTCAACGAAGCCGCGGTCGGGAGCGAGGAGTCCGGCAAGACACCTCAGCAGGGTCGTCTTGCCGGAACCGGAGTGCCCGAAGAGCATGGTGATGCCGGGTTGTACTTCGGCGTTCACATCGACGAAAAAGGGCGGGGTGGCCTGATGGAAGGATTTTTGGATCCGGAATCGAAGTGGGGCACTTTGTGCGGGGGCAGGATGGCTCATCGGGCGCCCACCGTCCAGACCTTGCGGTTGATGCCGTACACGGTGGCAAGAACGACAAACGAGAACAGCAGCAGGATCAGGGCTGTGGCGTTGGCGGAGCCATACTCAGCGGCTTGAACGCGGTCATAAATGTCGATGGAGATCGTGCGGGTAACGCCGGGGATGTTGCCGCCGATCATGAGCACTACGCCGAATTCGCCGACAGTGTGGGCGAAGCTCAAGACGATCCCGGTGATCACGCCCGGAATCGACAGCGGCAATATCACGCGGCGGAAGGTACGCCAGCGACCGGCGCCGAGTGTGGCGGATGCGGCGAGCAGG
>DASTGW010000452.1:0-2619 GCA_035718705.1 Terriglobales bacterium
ATGGCAAGTTCGACGACGTCGTGCTCGGCTTCGACAATCTCGAGGATTACGAAAAGCCCGGCCCGTACTTCGGCGCCACGATCGGCCGCTACGCCAACCGTATTGCCGGTGGCAAGTTCAAACTGGAAGGGAAGCAGTACCAGGTTCCGGTCAATGATCCGCCGAACATGCTTCATGGCGGCAAGGTCGGCTTCGACAAGCGGGTTTGGAAGGTCGTTCGCACCGGCGCGCAGGCCGTCCATCTTCAATACGTAAGCAAGAATGGCGAAGAAGGTTTTCCCGGAACGCTCACCGTTGATGTCACCTTTACGCTCGACGACAACAACGAGCTCAAGATCGACTATCTCGCCACCACCGACAAGCCAACCGTCCTGAATCTGACCAACCATTCCTACTTCAACCTGAAAGGCCAGGGCGAAGGCGACATTCTTGGCCACGAACTCCAGTTGCACGCCAGCAACTACACGCCGGTTGACGAGCACCTCATTCCCACCGGCAAGATCGCGCCCGTCGCCGGTACGCCGCTCGACTTCACCAAATCGACCGCAATCGGCAAGCGCATCGACGACCCCAATCCGCAGATGAAACTCGCTATCGGCTACGACTTCAATTACGTCATCGATGGCGGCGGCAAATCGCTCACCCGTGCGGCGCGCGTTCACGAGCCGACGTCAGGACGCGTGATGGAAGTCCTCACCACCGAACCTGGCATCCAGTTTTATTCAGGCAATCACATGGAAGGCGAAATTCACGGCAAGGCGGGAAAGACTTACAAGTATCGCAACGGCTTCAGTCTGGAAGCGCAGCACTACCCCGACTCGCCCAATCACCCGAGCTTCCCCACAACAGAGTTAAAGCCCGGCGACAAATACCAGCAGACCACGATTTATCGCTTCTCGACCGACAAGGCGAAGTAGCATCGCCTGTAGGTTGTGTGGCGCGGACACTCTTGTCCGCGACTAACTCAGGTCAGGTTGAGGAGGGCGTGAGCCCGACGAAACATCTATGTAATTCGCCGCGCGGCATCAGCTCCCCAAAGAGCACAGCCCGGCACGTGAGTGCCGGGCCAGCAAAACGAAACGACCTTACGCCGTCTTCAGCGCTGCACGCCGCAGGTATGTTTCCACTTCCTGAAGCACATTGTCGTAATTGGCAGTCACAGCCTGCTCCACGTACACGCGGCTCCCTTTCACCCCTGCTTCTTCCGCGATCCGCTTGAAATCGGTCTGCAGCAGCTTTCCAATTTGTTCGCGGGTCATGAAGGCGATGGGTACGGTGACAGACTGGCCAGTCGAGGTTTCGATCTTGAGAGTAAACGGATACTCAACCTTTTGCGCTTCAGAGCTCATGCACACCTCTAGAGTTAAATGATGACGATGTGGCGCATCGATCGTCGTTCTGACTGAAGCAGCGATAAAACTTTTGTCGGATTCTAACCCAGGTTCCCTGTGGATTTATCAATTCATCTTTCTAAGAGTGGCGTACCTTTCTGGGTTCCTATCTCGCAAGGTTTGAAGCGCTCGGGTCCTTCTTCTTGGGAATGTTTTGTTTGGGAATCAGCGCTAGCGGGAACTTGGCATTACCTTCTCACTCGAAGAATATGGGAGGATCAAAGTCGTCGTTGCGACTCTCGCTGCCGTCTCCGCGATCTTGAGACTTCAGCCATCCGCGCTCATCCTCGCCTTCGGGACGAAGCATCAAGCCGCTGAACAAGGCGACGCCGACGACGGCCATTACTATGACCAACAAGACCATGGGTTGCAATTTTCCAGCACCCGAACCAATTAAAGACACTTTTTCTTCTCTTCTTCCCGCCTTCGTGAACTTTGCGAGGGAGTCTTCCAATGGCCTGATGGCCCTCATAAATGGCCCGATTCTTTTGCGACGTTTGCTCCTCCTTCGCGAAGTTTGCGAGGAGATCTTTCGAACCACGAACCACGATATCTTCCCACTTCGGCACCAACCCGCAAGAATATCCGCCGCCATTTGGCAGGTCACCCCGCCAAACTTGCTATTCTGAATACATAAGGTGGTGAATGCGCCAAAAGCGCCTCACCACCTTTTGTTCTTTGACAACTGAGCTATCAACCGACGCCATTGTCATGATGAGCGCAGCGAGGCATCTGCTTCTTGCCTGCCCCATCACTGCCCTTCATGACTGACAGACCTGCCGACTGAAAGGCTCAAACGGGTCGTGGGCTGCTGGACGGTAACTTCTTTCTTTTGTTGGTCTGTGAAATAAGTCCTTTGGATTCATAGTCCGGGGGAGGGGGTATCGTCTGCCTCGCAAAATCCTTTAAATCAACAACTTACGCGTAAGTTGTTGATTTGCATAGATCGACGGATTAAATACCGTAAGTTGCTGATTCCAATAGATCGACCCTGGGGGGAGGGGGTACACCTTCGCGGTACAGACCGGGGACATACCTGACACTCTCAGCGAGGGCGGTGCGATAAAAGTGCGCTCCTATGCCCTGGAGAGCGAGCAGTGTGATGGAGGAGAAGCTGCGGTTTGTCTATGAGTATGAACGAGATGAACTGACGATGAGGGAGTTGTGCCAACGGTTCGGGATCTCGCGTGAGACCGGATATGTATGGCTGCGGCGATATCGGAGCGAT
>DASTGW010000453.1:0-5328 GCA_035718705.1 Terriglobales bacterium
CCATCCGGTTCCTGCTCGCTGAGGACGAAGTCGATCGCCTTCTGCACGCGCTTGTCGTCGCGGGTGTAGCCGAAGGTCGCAAGCATCTCGAGGATGCGGCCCGTGATATCCACCGTCGGTGGATCGAGCATCGCGTTGTGGTCCGCAAACGGGATGTACTGGAACACCATCTTGGTGTTGTCCTTGTCGAAGGACGCCCAGCCTCCGTTCTTGCACTGCATCGAGAAGATCCATTCGATCGCCCGCTCGACCGACTCGTGCTGGTAGCGCTCGTTCGGATTCGCGACGTGATTCATGGACAGGCAGACTTGCGCGGTGTCGTCGACGTCGGGGTAAAACTCGTTGTTGAACTCGAAGTACCAGCCCGCAGGCTTGCCCTTCTTGTTCTTCACCGACCAGTCACCTGGACGGGTAACCTGCTTTTTCAACACCCAGTCGGCGGCCTTGATCATGCGCGGGTCGCTTGGCGAAACGCCTGCTTCGCCGAGAGCGAACATCGCGTAAGCGGTGTCCCAGACCGGAGACTTACAGGGCTGCATGCGGAAGGTGCGCTCTTCCTCGATGCCGAGGGCCTCGAGTTCGTCCATGGCGCGGATGAACTGCGGATCGTCTACCGAGTAGCCAAGGCAGCGCAGCGCGATGATCGAGTTCATGATGCCCGGGAAGATGGCGCCGAGACCGTCGCTGCGCTCGAACCGCTCCAGCATCCATTTCTCTGCTGCCTTCAGCGAGATCGACCGTAGCGGACGAACGTGCACGCGCTCGAACCAGTGCGTGAGGCGGTCGAAGAACAGGAAGAAATTTCGCCAGCTGACGATTTTGCTGTCCCAGTGCAGGTGCATGCGGGCGTTTTCTTTGCCTTCAACGAACAACTCGTCGACGCCGCAATCGGGTGGGATCTTCTTGAATGGCTTCTTGGCATACACGATCGCGAGCGGGATGAAGATCGCGCGCGACCACGACGAAATCTCGTAGATGTTGAACCAGAACCAGTTTGGAAAAAGAACGATCTCAGGCGGCACGGCGGGAACAGCGTCCCAGTCGTATTGGCCGAAGAAGCAAAGATAAATCTTGGTGTAGGTGTTGACGGCGATCACGCCGCCTAGACCAAGGATCGCCTTGCGTGCGCGCTGCATCGCCGGATGCCCGGCCGTGTATCCGCACAGTTTCAGCGCAAGATAACAAAGCACGCTCGGACTGACGTCGCTGGGGCCGCCTTCGAAGATCGGCCAGCCGCCGTCGGCGTTCTGCTTTTCCAGCATGTAAACGCAGGCCTTCTCGATCTTGCGTGCGTCGCCCGTGCCGAGCAGTTTGTGCATGAGGACGTACTCGGACTCGAGCGTGGTATCGCCCTCGAGTTCGCCGCACCAGTAGCCGTCTTCGTGCTGAGTCGAGAAGAGGTAATTCTTCCCCGCTTCGATGGCCGCGGAGACACGATTCATCATGCCTTCGATTCGGCCGATACGTCCCGGAGCCCCGGATGGGCTCACGGCAGACGCGGGAGACTGTGGGGGTACAGCACCCGAAAATTCATCCATGCTTTAGTTACTCCAACGCCTCGGCACAGCCGGGCCAGACTTACTGCCCTGCCAGGCTTTCCACTCCGACGAACGGCTTCGGAGAATCTTTCATTGCCGAGACGATCTCTGCCGGAAGTCCGAACCGCACGTTCTCCGGCATCACTTCGGTTTCCTGCACGTTGGTGAAGCCCTGTTCCATCAGGAACTCGACGACCTTTTCCACCAGGATCTCTGGTGCGGACGCACCGGCAGTTAAGGCCACGGTTTGAACACCTTGGAGCCAATCTTTCTGGATAGCCTTGAAGTTTTCAATGAGGTGCGAATTCGTTCCAAGGGTTCGTGCCACTTCGACGAGACGCTTTGAGTTGGAGCTGTTGTCCGAGCCCACGACCAGCAACAGGTCCACCTTGCTGGAGGTCTGCTTCACCGCCGTCTGACGGTTCTCGGTGGCGTAGCAGATGTCCTGAGCATGAGGTCCGGTGATTTTGGGGTACTTGGCTTTGAGCGCGGCGATGATGTCGCGGGTTTCGTCAAGGCTGAGAGTGGTCTGCGTGAGATAGGCCACGTGCTCTGGATCAGGCACCTGCAGGTTCTCGACCTCTTCGACAGAGCCAACGACCTGGGTGACTTCCGGAGCTTCGCCCAGCGTACCGATGACTTCGTCGTGATCACGGTGACCGATCAGCACCAGCGAATAGCCTTCCTTTGCAAACTTGACGGCTTCCACGTGGACCTTGGTCACCAGCGGACAGGTGGCGTCGATGACCCGCAACTTGCGGGCCTTGCTGGCCTCACGAACCTCCGGCGACACGCCATGGGCGCTATAGATCACCCGCTCACCGGATGGGACTTCCTCGATCTCGTCGACAAAGATGGCACCTTTTTGCTGGAGTTCCTCAACCACGAAGCGGTTGTGGACGATCTCCTTGCGGACGTAAATCGGCGCACCAAAGGTTTCCAGCGCAATCCGGACGATGTCGATTGCCCGCACCACGCCGGCACAGAAGCCACGCGGCTTCAACAACAACAAGGTTTTTTCCTGCAATGCCATCCCTTATGCCTTTTGGGCGCAATACCCCATCAGTTTAACTGTTGATGAAAGTAGTGTAGCAGGAGTGGGGGCGTCAATGTAAGTCGAGGGAATTGAAGGAATTAGCAGCGGACGGGTACCCGAAAGCATCGATTGGAGGTCTGAAAAACGGATTCCCTGAGACGGGCGCCTTGCCTCTCCGGCGCGCGTCCTTGAACATTCCTTTTTCAATTTCTCATCGAACCCAGGAGATCAGAGTGAAAACATCCTTTTTAGCCCTGCTGTTTGCACTGTTGTGCCTGCCCCTGTCTGCCCAGGATAAGAAACCGCCTACATTAAGGAGCATCTTGCTGGAGCAACTGCGGACAACTCACGATCAGAAAGACTGGTTCGTGGACGCGAACACCGCCGTAGCTGGACTCACCGCCGAGCAGGCCCGCTGGACCGACGGCAAGGGCAATCACTCCGTAGGACAACTGGCAAACCACCTGGTGTTCTGGAACATGGAAAGCCTGGCGAAGCTTAAGGGCGAGAAGCCAGCGCAATTCAGCGGCGATAACAACGAGACCTTTAACAGCTTCGACGCGAAGCGGTGGAACGAAACAGTTCAGCAATTGGACAAAGTGATGAAAGACATTGAGTCGCTGGTTCAGAATGCCTCCGACGAACAGCTGAACGCCTGGGCCTCGAGAATCGCCCACATCGGCACCCACAACGCCTACCACGTTGGGCAAATCGTCTTCGTTCGCAAAGAACAAGGTTCGTGGAATCCCGATAATGGAGTGAAGTAGCCGATCTTCCAAGTAGGAAACTTTGCCGAAGGCATCGGTGGACTTGCCGCCCGACGGTCGCATAGAGAAGAATGCTCTGCATGAAAATATTGGTCGCAATCCTGTTTCTGTTGTCCGCCATCGCCGTAGCAGAGGATTCGCCCGCGCTTACTCAAGCTCAGATCTCGCCGCAGGCCCTGGTGCGCGTGATCCAGTCGAACCAGCGCGCTAAGCTGCTGGTGCTGAATGTAGGACCTCGTGTGCTCTACGCACAGTCGCATATTCCTGGAGCCGAGTACATCGGACCGACCAACGATCCGCGCGGCATCGAGATTTTCCGCAACCGGGTGAAGTCGGTGCCAAAGACCAAGCAGATCATCCTTTATTGCGGATGCTGTCCGTGGGAGCACTGCCCGAACATCCGTCCGGCGTTTGCTGAGTTGAAGAAGTTGGGCTTCCGGAATGTGAAGGTGCTGATGATTGCCAATAACTTCGGAGCCGACTGGGCGGACAAAGATTATCCGGTGGAGCGGGGCCAGTGATGCGTCGCCTCACGCTCCTGTTGATAGTACTTGCTCTGTTGAGTTTGGCTGCCTGCAAGCGGAAACCCGCTCTCGACGTCAGCTCCGGTAAACAGGCGGCACCAGCTTTCTCGTTAACCGACACCAACGGCAAGCCCCTCAACCTTGCTGACCTAAAAGGCAAAGTCGTGCTACTCGATTTCTGGGCGACGTGGTGCGCACCGTGCAAAGTCGAGATCCCGCACTTCGTCGAGATGCAGAAGAAGTACGGGCCGCAGGGACTACAGATCGTAGGACTCTCGATCGACGACGACGCCAAGCCCGTCCGCGAGTTTACGCAGAAGATGGGAATGAACTACCCGGTCGCAATGGCGGACGAGAAGCTCACGACGCAGTACGGCGGAATCCTTGGGCTGCCAGTCGCGTTCGTGATCGACAAGAGCGGCAATATTGTGAAGAAGTTTGTGGGTGAGACGAAGCCCGAAGTGTTCGAGCAGGAGATACAGAAGCTGCTTTAGGCGTTGGCCTTGATCATCTGGTCGGCGTGCTTGCGACTGGCTTCCGTGAGTTTGGCGCCGCTGAGCATGCGGGCGATCTCTTCGCGACGACCTGCTTCGGTCAGTTGACGGACAGAAGTTTTTGTTCGTCCTGCGACTTCCTGTTTTTCAATTAAGTAATGCTGGTCGGCAAACGACGCGATCTGCGGCAGGTGCGTGATGCAGATAACCTGGTTCGCGGCCGAGAGCGTCTTCAACTTTTTGCCGACCGCTTCTGCTGCGCGTCCGCCGATGCCGATATCGATTTCGTCGAAGACCAGCGTGCGCTGAGACTTCTTGCGAGTCTTCCCTGCTTCCGCCGCTACCTTCAAAGACAGCATCACGCGGGATAATTCGCCGCCTGACGCAATCTCCTCCATCGGACGTAGCGGTTCGCCAACGTTGGTTGCGATGAGATATTGCACCTGATCGAAGCCTGCGGCGGTCCAGTTGGACTCGTCGTCTGTGCCGGCGACATCGACTTTGAAGCTAACCTTCATCGCCAAGTCGTTGACTTCGTTCTCGACGAGTTTCTCAAGCTTTCGCGCAGCGTCGAAGCGCTGCTTGGAAACCTGGCGGGCTGCGGACAAATACTTCTGCGCTGCGGCTGACTGCTCCTGCTTCAATTTGCGCAGGACTTCATCCTTGTTCTCGATCTCGTTCAGCTTGCGGGCGACCTCGTCGCCATAAGCGATAACTTCTTCGAGCGATGCTCCGTACTTACGCTTCAGCCGATCGATCAACGCCAACCTGTCTTCGACTTCGCCCAGTCGGTCGGGGGAGACATTCACTGATTCAGCGTAATCCGCCAGTGTTGATCCGATATCTTCGACCGTAATGCGCGCCGACTCGAGTTGCGCCAAGGCCTCTTCGAACTTTGCGTCGTATCGAGCGACTTCCTGCAGTTGCCTGTATCCCGCACGAATCATCGCCGCCGCCGATTCATTGTTC
>DASTGW010000454.1:0-12263 GCA_035718705.1 Terriglobales bacterium
CCAGCACGGCGCTGACATTTGCGTTCTCGGACGTTCCGGTGGACTTCATTCTGGATGACGTTTCCGTGCAAGCGGTTCCTGAGCCATCAAGCATGATGCTGCTAGGGACAGGTGCCGTGAGCCTTCTGGGTGCAGTTCGAAGAAAGATCCGACTGTAAGAGAAGCCCTCGAAAAAGAGCCGCTCCGGTGGGAGCGGCTTTTCCATTTATTACTAATGACCCAAATGGGCTACCACCACTATCCCCTAGCCGCTGAGCACTAGCCCCTTTTAAAATCAAAGGTTCATCGCAATCATCGATAAGGAACTATGGCACCGCACTTTTTCAACACACTCTCTGCCAAGATTGAAGAGTTCAAGCCGCTGCACGATAACGAAGTCCGGATGTACGCCTGCGGGCCAACGGTGTACGACTTCGGACACATCGGCAATTTCCGTACATTCGTGTTCGTCGATCTGCTGCGGCGGTTTCTGAAGCAGCACTACACGCTGCGGCACGTGATGAACATCACCGACGTGGATGACAAGATCATCCGCAACGCGTCAAAGGCCGGCATCTCAATCAACGAGTACACGAAGAAATACACGCAGGCATTCCTCGAAGATTCGGAGGCCCTGAACATCGAGCGGCCGGAGATCGTGCGCGCGACCGAGCACATCGAGGAGATGGCGAAGTTCATCCAGGAATTAGTGGAGAAGGGCTACGCGTACCGCACGGATGACGGGTCGTATTACTTCCGCATCGCCAAATTTCCGGAGTACGGCAAGCTTTCTAAAAAGGATTTCGCCGGCATGGAAGACGGTGCGCGCGTCGACGTCGATGAATACGAGAAAGACAACGCCCGCGATTTTGCTCTGTGGAAGTCGCCAAAGCCGGGTGAGCACTTCTGGGAGACAGTAATAGGCCCCGGCCGCCCGGGGTGGCACATCGAGTGCTCCGTTATGTCGATGGAGAACCTGGGCGAGACGCTGGACATCCACGCCGGCGGCGAAGACCTCGTGTTCCCGCATCACGAAAATGAAATTGCACAGTCAGAGGCGCTGACGGGAAAAACGTTCTCGCGGTTCTGGATCCATGCGCGCTTCCTGCTGGTCGAAGGCGAGAAGATGTCGAAATCGCTCGGCAACTTCTATACGTTGCGTGACCTGGTGCTGATGGGACATAAGCCGTCTTCTATACGGTACCTGCTTTCGTCGGTTCCCTATCGCAAGCAGTTGAATTTCACGTTCGATGGACTCACGCAGGCGACGAATGCGGTCGCGCGTCTGCGGAATTTCAAGAACCGGTTGGAACAGGAACCACGGCCTGAAGGCTCGACCGAAGCGATGAAGAAGCTCGCCGAAGAGACGGTAGCGAAGATCGATTCTTCGCTCGCCGATGACATGAATACCGCGCAAGCATTGGCGGCTGTGTTCGACATGGTCCGCGATGCGAATGCCGCCGCCGACAAGGGTGAACTGAAAAAGGACGACGCTGCTCCGCTGCTCAAAGCGCTTGAGAAGTTCGACGAAGTCTTCGCAGTCATGAAAGACGACGACGCACAAAAGGTGAAGAAGACCGTCGAATGGGCGGAGTCAGAGGGGCTCAGCGACAAGGTTTCCCCGCAAGCGCGCGAAATCGCGGCCGCCGCCGGCATGGGCGACGGCGAGATCGACAAACTGGTGAAAGAGATGCAAGACGCCCGCAAAGCCAAGAATTTCGCGCGCGGAGACGAGATCCGCAATCAACTGAACCAGATGGGAATCATCGTGGAAGTTACGAAGGATGGGGCACGGTGGAGAAGGAAGTAAACAGGCGAATCGTTGTGATTTGGGCCGAGTGGTCACAGTACGATGTTCAACTAATCTCAGAACTCAATCTGAGCAAAGCCGGAGATTCCCACCACCTTCAGACAATCGAAGTCGCCGCTATCAAAACGATGAGCGATTTCGAGAAGGTAATTCCGGGGATCGGCAATGTATGGCAGACGCCTGCTGTTGGGATCTGGGAAAACGAGGTTCTCATGTTCGAGGGCCAGGGTTTCAACGCACGCCAAAAGCTGCTGAGCAAGTTCTAAAAACAATTTCACGTGAGATACGTGTAGCACGTACCAAACGTGCAAGAATGTTGCAATGGCACCTCTCCGCAAGCAGAACGTCACTGTGAGTCTCCCAGAAGAAACCATCCGCAAGGCCAAAATTCTGGCCGCCAAGCGCTCCACTTCGATAAGCGGGCTGCTGGCAGAGCAAATTGAAGCTCTAGTCGGCGAAGACGAAGCTTACGAGAGAGCGAAGAAACAAGCGCTCGCCTTGCTGGACAAACCCTTCAGGCTGGGCGGCAAATTCACCGCATCGAGAGAGTCCCTACATGAGCGATAAAACTTTCGTCGACAGCAACGTCCTCATCTACGCTCATGACATTGACTCGGGTACCAAATACCGCGTTGCCAACAGTATCCTTCGAGAGTTGTGGGAGCATCGGTTGGGAGTTATGAGCCTGCAAGTCCTGCAGGAATTTTATGTGAACATAACGAAGAAGATCCGTACACCTCTTTCCAAAAACAAAGCACGGTTAGTCGTCGAAAGCTATTTGAGTTGGTGCTCGGAGCCTACAGTTGCAGAAATTACGACAGCGTTCCGACTCGAAGATGACGCACGCATTAGCTTTTGGGACGCACTAATTGTCGCTTCAGCGATTAAGCGCGGGGCCAGTCGAATCCTGTCGGAGGACCTCAATACAGGACAACGCATTGCCGGAGTCCTGATCGAAAATCCCTTCGTCTTGCAGTAACGGCCATCTGCAAACAAAATGCCGGCCCGCAGGCCGGCACTCGCTGAAATACATTCGTCTATTGTCCCGGCTCTCCCTTCTGAGTGCTCTTCGTTTTCTTCTTCGCATTTATGGCCATCACCGGCTTCGGCTGCCAGAAGTCACCACCTGCGGCAACCACTTCTTCCGGCGCGGCGCTCTGGTCGGGCAAGAAGCGGTTAATCACTGTGTACACGGTCTCGACTACTTCCGTGCTTTTCTTCATGAGGTTGGCATAGGCATCGTCGCCCAGCACCTTCTGCATGGTGGGAACGGAATCAAAGCCGGCCATGTTTGACTTGAGCGTCGTGACGTAGAAAACGGTTCCAGGCTGGCCCGCTACAACCTGGGAAACCAGTCCGACATCACCTTGCGAGTTCTTCTCGCGAGCTGCCTTGAGTTCTTTCAGCATCGCTTCGAATTCGGCGGTGTGTCCGGGGCGAACGCGAATCATGTTCGTACGCAGGTATTTTGATTGTCCGATCAGCTTTGCGTAATCGGCAGGAGATGAAGGCGCGTTCCAACTGAGGTCCCAACGCCGTTGGCGCAGTTCACCACGGGACGACTGCAAGCACGCACCGAAGTCGTTGAACATTTTCTCCATCCCGGTGCCGAACGATTTTTGCGCCGCAGCCATGAACTTGCCCATGGCATCATCGATTTCACCGTAGTTCTTGCGCTGGCTAACGAAGGTCACTGTGTTTCCTTCGCCATACATGGTTTCCATGGCCAGCCATTGGTCGCCGTTGTGGCGGTTGGCTTCCGCCATACGTTTGGAGAGGTTGTCGAATTCGGCGCGCTTATCAGGTTTTACCTGAACGATGTACACGTCAAGGTAGTCGCCGGCGGGGCTTTGAGCGACCGCCGCCCAAGCCCAAAATACAATCATCGCAACAGCAAGTGTGGTCCGGATCACTCGAGTCATAGTGAGTTCCTCCAGGAAGTCGATTGTTAGAAGCCGGATGATTAGGGGGCCGCAGGTACCCTTGCCCTTGCTGTAGTACGACCAGGCCGAAACGGATCGGAGTTATTTGTGTGGCGAATTCTGCGCTCGGGCCGAAGGCGTGTCAAGCGTCATCAATTGCAGCGCCAAATGCTGACAATCGAAGAGATAACCGTGTGGCAAGCTCTGCAGCAATACGCGTCTGAGTCCCGTTAAGGCCAGTAGTCCTACTTCGGAATTCGAAGTCTCTGCGCAGGTTTCCCACAAATGCCCTCGCCATTTATACTCACGTGTTCTCCCCTAGTTGCCGCACAGTTAAGCGGCACTCCCGATGAGGTGACGATTGAAGATCCTGGTCTGCATGAAGCAGGTTCCGCAAAAGGACGCGCCGCTCAAACTAAATGAAAGCGGCAAGTGGATTCGCGAGGACGTCAGCTACGAAGTGAACGAGCCCGACGCCTACGCGCTCGAAGAAGCGCTTCGCCAGAAGGAAAAACACGGCGGCGAGGTGGTGGCAATCACGGCCGGTCCGGCGCGCGCAGCTCAAGTGCTTCGCGAAGCGTTGGCCAAGGGGGCCGATCGCGCCATTCACCTCGAAGACGAAAAGTTCACCGGCCTCGATGCGCTCAATACCGCGAAAGCGTTTGCCGCGGCGATCAAGGATGAGCAGTTCGACCTGATCTTCACCGGCCTGCAGTCCGACGACTATGGCTACGCTCAGACCGGGGTCGTCATCTCGGAACTGCTCGGGTGGCCGCACGCCACCATCATTATGCAGATCGAGAAGAAGGATTCCGGGATCCGCGTGAAGCGCGAGCTGGAATCGGGCTTCTTTCAATTCGTGGAAATGCCTCTTCCCGCGGTACTCACGATCCAGTCCGGCATCAACAAACTTCGCTACGCCACACTGATTGGAATCAAGCAGGCGAAGAACAAGCCGTTACGAAAAGTTACGTGGGACGAAGTTAGTGGCTCGCTCGGGCAAAACCTTCAGCAGATTCAGCGCCTCTATATACCTCAGAAGACAAAGAAGACCGAGCTGCTGGAAGGTCCACCTGCGGAAGTCGCAAAGAAACTGGTGGAGAAGCTGAAGAACGAAGTGAGGGTACTGTAGAACGCATCCGGCGGCGGGTCACGAGGAGAGTGTATGGACATCGTGGAACTGACCGCTGGAGACAGAGACAATCGCTATCAACGCGCTGCGCTGGTATTGAGGACCTTGGGTTGGTTGAGCATCATCTGGGGCGTTTGCATATCGATCTGGGTGATGATGGGGGAGCGCGCCGGATCGCAACTGTGGCTGTATTGGACCCTAGGTCAACTGGTGGCGGGAGTAGTCTTGCTGGGAATTGCCCGTCACCTGCAGAATCGGGGCGCCGCCATGCCGCTGCTGGAAGACCGGGTAATCGAGCATCGGGACCGGGCGGCATAAACCTAGAGCTGTGCTGAAGCTCACAGCCAGTGGTGATGGGAAGTCGCAGAATCCGGCTGAATCAGACCGGAGGCAAGTTATGTCGGTGAAAACGATGACGTCTGAAGCGACTTCCAGCAACAACGAGGACCGTCGTGAAACGGGGCTCAGCCTGATCGTGATCGGCGCGATGCTCTGGTGCTTCGACGCATTTGTGTTTTTCTTTCTGCCGGCCGGCATCAAGCTCGGTCAGCAGAAAGGGTTCACCATCCTGACAGGAACAGCGTTCCTGATGGGCGCAGTGGTAATGGCAATAGGTTTGTATCTGCGGAAGAAGTAGCAGTTTGGCAGCAGGACGTAGAAGTAAGGGACCCGCGCTAGTAGTGTGATTCAAAGTTACAAATCATCAATCACCATTCTCTAATTGGACTTTCAATGATTCTTGTCATCATCGAGCAGCGCGAAGGTAAGCTGAACCGCGTTTCCTACGAAACCATTACGGCCGCTCAGGCCATTGCCGCTGAAATGAACTGGCCGATCGAGGCCGCGGTGCTTGGCGCAAGTGCCGGCAATATCGCGTCAGAAGTTGCCGCGAAAAAGCTACAGAAGGTGTACGCCATCAACAGCGATAAGCTGGAGCCGTACACGCCGGACGGCTATGTGGCGGCGCTGAAGCAATTCATCTCTGAGAAGCAGCCGAAGCTGGTGCTGATGCCGCACACCTACCAGGTGCGCGACTTCGCTCCGCAACTGGCGACGGCTTTACAGCGCACGCTTATCAGCGATTGCGTCGGCTATCAGAAGAATGGCGATCAATTGCTCTTCACGCGCCAGATGTTCCAGGGCAAGTTCGCCGCCGATGTGGCATTCACTTGCGATGCTCCGTGGTTTGCGACCTTCCAGGCAGGCGCATTTCGTGGCGACCAGGCACAGGATGGCTCATCCGCTGCACCCGTCGAAACGGTCAGCGCGAATGTGGATGCCAGCGTGATTCGTAACAAGCCCGAAGCTCCCTTCAAGGAAGCCAAGCAGGCAGTGGATCTCACGCAGGCGGAGATCATCGTGGCCGTGGGCCGCGGGATCAAGGAGCAGAAGAACATCGAGATAGCGAAACAATTGGCCGAGGCGCTGGGCGGGGAAATTGCGGCCTCACGTCCGATCTGCGACGCCGGATGGCTACCGATGGACCGCCAGATTGGTTCGTCAGGCCAGACCGTGTCCCCAAAACTCTACTTCGCGCTCGGCATTAGCGGCGCCATTCAGCATATTGTCGGCATGAAAGGGTCGCGGTCGATCATTGCCGTGAACAAGGACTCGGAAGCGCCGATCTTTGAAATCGCGGACATCGGCGTGGTTGGAAACCTGTTCGACATCGTGCCGCCGCTCATCGAAGAGGTGAAGAAAGCGAAGGCCTAATTTCACCAGAAAACAAAGAAGCCCGGCGCGCAGCCGGGCTTTTCTTTTGCGCGAGAGATCAGAGCACTTTCGCGAGCACGATCGCGAGGATCACGCCAATGATGATGCCGAGGATCAGCGTCTTATCATGCCCTGAAAGTGCGTTTGTCGGCACCTGATGTCCTGGTAGCACTTTCAGAGCTGCGCGCGCGAGCTTGGCGCGAATACCGGTCCCTTCATGGACCTCCGCTCCAGTGCTTGCATTGAAGCCTTGGAGTTTGTCGATCTTGTAAGCGGACACCTTTACCGCTTCACCCGTTTTGCGATCCACTACTGTGAATGAATCCTGATCGAACTCCTGAACGTATCCCGCGACGGCCGTTTTGTCGTTCATGCGGACGGCGACGAGGGCGGTTTCGCCGGTACCAAGCTTCGTTATGAGTTGATGAATGCGTTCGACTCGCTTCGGACGAACTACCTGATTCGGCATGATGGCCCACGAACTGGAACACAAACCGAGCAGCAGAGTGATTAGCGTAAAACGCTTAAGCATGCTTCTCCTCTCGCGCGTTGTTCGCGCATGAATACTTGAGTGTTGTACGCACGTCGAAGTTGCTCGTGCGCCGTATGGGATCTACTGTCTTGGCGAAGGAAGTTCCTGCGGAACCTGCTGCTGCGGTACCGAGGTCAAGGCAGTCATTGCCGCAGGAGGTAACTTATCCGCCCCGGCGACGAAGAAGGCAAGGTTCCAGATCTGCTCGTCGGTGAGACTGCTTTTGAATCCGGGCATTCCGGTCAGGCGGATGCCGTTCGCAATCTTCCAGTAGCTCTCGCCGGGCGGATCGTCGGTCACGCCCTTACCCTTGAATAGGTGCGGCGGCTTGGGGAATTCACCTTTTCCGATTGCCGTCTGCTCCTGGTTGGGAACGCCGTGGCATACCGCGCAGTGCTGCATGTACAGATTCGCGCCTTGCACATAGTTCGCCTCGGTCGGTTGGAACGGCGCTGATTTGGGCGCTTCCTTCTCCTGGCGCGCGTGCAATGCCATGTTGGCGAACTTCTTTTCAAACGGCATCGCCTGGGCGGATGTTGCAACTGGCGCCATGCCAGTTCCGAAATAAATGTATGTGCCTATTGCAATGCAGAGCAACGTGACAATCACGCCAAGCAGAAAACCTTTCATTCCCCACCCTCAGTCCGAGAACGGACTCCACCGCAAGATTGTAGCTGTTTGGATGCAGCACTGGTTGGCCAAGATAACTTTGCTACTCGTATCGCAGGGCCTCGATGGGATCGAGGTTCGCAGCGCGCATCGCCGGGAAGAGTCCGCTCAAGATGCCCACAAAGCCGAGAATACTGGTGGAGATGAGGATGATCTTGGGCGCGACGATAAGCCGGATGTCACCAGCTTCGGCGTGCTGTGCCATGGCGCTGTAAAGCGTAAGCCGTCCGACGCCGACCGAGATCGCGTAAGAGAGAAGTATGCCTATCACGCCACCGACCGCGGTGATGACCAGCGCTTCCGCCAGGAACTGGAAGAGTATGTCTTTCCGCCGCGCGCCTAAAGCTTTCTCAACACCGATCTCGCGCGTCCTTTGCGTCACTGACACCAGCATGATGTTCGCCAGCCCGATGCCGCCGATGGCGAGCGTCAAGGTCCCGATGAAGGCCAGCAGTGCTTTCAGCGCGATGCTCAGAATGTTAAATTGTTCCAATTGCTTCATCGAATCGTGGATGAAAATCGCTCGGCGATCTGCGGGATTAAAGCGGTGCGCCTCTCCGAGGGATTCGCGAATGGTTTGCGTCAGCTTTTCGTGATCAAGCCCCTCGAAATCCATCCAGATGCCGTTCAGGTAGAAGTTGTCCTTCATCGTATCCATGGAATTGAAAGGGACATACACGATGCGATTCATGTCACTGTCGCCTTCCTGCATGCGCGGATGTAGCACTCCCACGACCTCGAAGCTAACTCCGTTGGCGCGGATGGTCTGGCCAATGGCGTCCATGCCCGAGAACAGCTTGTCTTTCGCTTCCGAACTGATGACCGCGACCTTGGCGTGCTGGATATTGTCTTCGTCGTTCAACCATCGACCTTCGTCGATGACGAGGTTCCAGATCTCCTGCACCGGCGGATCAACGCCGGTGACAGGAAACTGGAAGCTGCGGTTTCCGTTCTGAACCGTGGAGTCGTCTTTATCGACTTGGCGCGAGATGTGCTTGATGAGAGGGGCAACATTGCGTACGAGATCGATGTCGGTGTTCGTGAACTTGATCGGAACACCGGCCTTGTTTCCACCGGCTTCTTGCGAAGTTCGTCCCGGAAAAACTCCTACCGACCTGGCACCGAAGCTCTCGAAGATGTTCTGGATGGCGCGCTCAAATCCTTCGCCATAGGCGAGCAACAGCACGACGGTCGCAATCCCCCATGCCATGCCCACCATGGTGAGCAAGGTTTTGCGCAGGTCGTGGCGCATGGCGCCGTAAGCTTGTTGTAGCAGGTCGCGATGCATGGCTATTCCTTGCGGAGCGCCTCCACCGGCTCAAGCATCGCGGCGCGACGTGCCGGATAAAGGCCTGCGGCTACGCCGGCAATTGCCAATGAGACTGTGGCCAGAATTGCCGTCATGGGCACCAGTTTGGGAGGATCAAATCCGTTGGGCAGGCCGGAGAATCCGCTAATCGCGAACATCACTGCGCTGGCGGCGGCGATGCCGAGCCCACCGCTGAGCAGCGTGAGAAATGCACCTTCCACAAAAAACTGGAACATGATGCTGCGGTTGGTGGCGCCAATCGCCTTGCGCAATCCAATCTCCTTGGTGCGATCGGCAACCGCTACCAGCATGATGTTGATGATCCCGATCGCTCCTAACGCAAGCGTTACCAGCCCAACGCTTCCCAGGAAGGTGTTCATGGCGTCGAAGATCTTCCCGATGGTGTCGACCGTGCGGATGGTGTCCCATTCGTCGAACGCGTCTTTGTTCCGGTAGTCGAATCCATGATTGCGCGCGATCACCTTGTGCACTTCCATCTTGGCGGTTTCGTGCAGATCGCGGCTACGCGGCTGGTAATTTATGAACGAGATGGGATCGACCGTCTCCCCCACATTTTTCGGCGGGAAGAACATCCGCATCGTGGTGAAGGGGATCACACAGCGCATGTTCTGATTCGTGTTGTCGCCGTGACCGGTCCGTTTCAGGACGCCAACGACCTGGAAACGCACACCGTTGAGCAGAATGTAGCTTCCTAAAGCCGGCCGTCCAGGGAAGAGCAAGCGGTCGGTCTCGTCGCCAATAACGATCACGTTACGCTTTTCCTCGATGTCGGCTTGATTGATCCAGCGACCTTGCGCGACCGGAAAGAGCCGCAACACGTTGAACTTCGGCAGAGTTCCCATTACCTGGCCGCTGGTGTTGAAGAATTCGCTGACCAGGCGCAGGTCGCCGCGTGAAAGGACCGGAACCGCATCTTTCACGCTGGGAGCATCACGCAGGATGTCTTGATAATCCCGATCGGTAAGGTAGTACTGGCGAAGAGCGGTAAAGCTGCCATTCATGGCAGGCGCGCGTCCGCCCCATACGAACATTACGTTTTCGCCGATCTCGTCGAACTGGCGGCGATTGCCCGACCGGAATCCTTCTCCTAGACCCACCAGCAACAACAAAGAGAACACGCCCCAGGCGATCCCGAACATGGTCAGGAAAGACCGGAGCTTGTGTGCCCAGAGCGTTTGCAGCGTCTGGCCGAAGATATCGAATAGGATTCGCACGGGTCACCCATAGGATACCGGAGTTTCAGGTTGATACGCCGCTTTTCGAAGCTTTGTTCCGCTTAGAGAATAAGCGCAAAAGAAATAGGGCGGAGCCGCGGCTCCGCCCTAAGTTAAAGACCCGTTATCGAGTGAGCGCCGTGGCTTCCACGTTGGCTTCCCGCAGGAAGCGGGCAGCCTCTTCGGGTGGAGTCGGATTGATATAGAACCCAGTTCCCCATTCGAAGCCGGCCGTTTTGGTCAGCTTGGGCATGAATTCGATGTGCCAGTGATAGTGGTCGTTCTGATTGTCCTGCAGCGGCGAGGTGTGGAGTACCAGGTTGTAAGCCGGATTGTCGAGGACCAGATCAGCCTTCATCAGCAACGTCTTGATCGCCTTAGCCAGGTTCTCGTACACGCTGGACGACGAATTCTCGTAACCGGACTCATGCTGCTTGGGCAGGATCCAGGTTTCGAACGGGAACCTCGGCGCAAACGGCGCGATGGTCACAAAGTCCTGGTTCTCGTCGACTACACGGATACCGTTGTCGATCTCCTGCCGGATGATGTCGCAGAAGACGCAACGTTCCTTGTAGATGTAATACTGCTTCGCGCCTTCGAGTTCTTCCACAACCTGCTTAGGGAGAATTGGCAGGGCGATCAGCTGCGCGTGGCTGTGTTCGAGCGAAGCACCGGCGGACTCGCCGTGGTTCTTGAAGATGAGGATGTACTTGAAGCGCTTGTCCTTCTTGAGGTCGACGATGCGATCGCGGAACGCCCAAAGCACGTCTTCGATGCGCTTCTCGGGAAGCTGTTCCAGAGTGGCGTTGTGATCGGGCGTCTCGATGATGACCTCGTGAGCGCCCAAGCCGTTCATCTTGTCGAACATGCCATCGGCCTGGCGGTTGAGATTGCCCTCAATGCCGAGCGCCGGGAACTTGTTGGGAACCACGCGAACGGTCCAGCCGGGCGTATCTTTTTGCGGCGGCGGACCGCCATTCTGACTGGGGCGATAGGCGAGCACTTCAGGCGGCGTCTTGGCTTCGTTGCCGTAACAGAAGGGGCAGAATCCGCCCTTGTTCTGGAAACCATCGCGCACAAAATCTGTCGGGCGCTTGGCCCGGTCCGTCGAGATAATCACCCATCGTCCGACGATGGGGTCTTTTCTAAGCTCAGGCAATGCAAATCCCCTTAAGACAAACAGCAATATTAAGACACAGGAAACGCGTTTTTGAACAGGATGATGTCCGGTTGCGGATCCTGACTTTCGTAATAAACGCTCACCACATCGAAGCGAAGCGGCGGGAGTTCCTTTATCTTACGCAAATATGCGCGCGCTGTCGCCCGCAACATCGCCTGCTTAGGTAAATCGACCGCTGCCTCGGCCGGCATTAATTCCCGGCTGGTCCGGGTTTTGACTTCTATGAAACACAATTGATCCCGATCCCAGCCGATCAGGTCGATCTCGCCCTTGTGCCGAGGCGAACGAAAATTGCGCGCGACGATTACATAACCAAGCGAACGCAGATGGAAGTAGGCGGCTTCTTCACCGCGCTGGCCTATGACCAAATGTTCGGACGGCTGCTCGTCCGGATTCGAGTTAGCCGTTTGCGCGAGCCTGTCCAGCAATCCGAGTGCGAGTTTCGTTATCGACGCGAACACCAAGTCAGCGTAACGGAAGTGTTTGGTTGCTGACTGTGCCGTCGGTCACGCGGGTAATCGCCCAATGACCCGATTAGTCGATGGCCAGTTTATTTCGCCTCACTCCCCACCAACTTTTCCACTTCGGCCATTTCCTTCGGCACCCCTGCGCTGAGGATCTCCGGCTCGCCGTCGGTAGTCAGCACGGTGTCTTCGACGCGGAAGTGCACGTGCTTGTCCGGAAACTCGACGATTGGTTCCACGGTGACAACTTCTCCAGCGCGGATCGGCCCATGGGCGAGTGTAACGTCGTGTGTCGCCATTCCTACGAAGTGCCCGGGA
>DASTGW010000455.1:0-4068 GCA_035718705.1 Terriglobales bacterium
GTACGCGCGCATCACGGAAGTGTTGCTGTCGCGCAACGCAAGGACATTGAAGACAGGCTAAAGCTGGGGACGCTGAAGGGGCTGGTCGCAACATCTTCGCTCGAACTTGGCATCGACATGGGCGCGATCGATCTGGTGATCCAGGTGGAAGCGCCGCCTTCGGTTGCGAGTGGCATGCAGCGCATCGGGCGAGCGAGTCACCACGTCGGCGCGGTGTCAAATGGCATCATGTTTCCGAAGTATCGCGCCGACCTACTGGCAAGCGCCGCAGTGACCGCCGCGATGTACAACGGCGAGGTGGAGAGCGTGCATTACCCGCGGAACCCGCTGGATGTGCTGGCGCAGCAGGTGGTGGCGATGGTGGCGATGGACGAGTGGACGGTTGACGAACTCTTCACAGTTGTCCGGTCAGCAGCGCCCTACGCGGCTTTAACGCGAGCGGTATTCGAGAACCTGCTCGACATGCTGGCGGGACGATATCCCTCGGACGAGTTTGCCGAGCTGCGCCCGCGCATCACATGGGACCGCGTGTCGAATAAGCTGACAGCGCGTGAGGGAGCGCGCCGGATGGCGGTGATTAACGGCGGCACCATTCCAGATCGTGGACTCTTCGGCGTCTTCCTTGCTGGTTCCAATAAGGGCTCGCGTGTCGGCGAACTCGACGAAGAAATGGTTTTCGAAAGTCGCACCGGGGACACCATCATTCTCGGGGCGACCACATGGAGGATCGAGGAGATCACCCACGACCGCGTGACGGTTTCGCCCGCACCCGGCGAACCGGGCAAAATGCCCTTCTGGCACGGAGATCAGGCGGGGCGCCCGTCAGAATTCGGAGCCACGATCGGGAAGATGACACGGCAATTGCTGGCGATGCCGCGTCCGACGGCGTTCACCAAGTTGATGGAAGAACACAGCCTGGACCAGTACGCAGCCGAAAATTTGCTGCGGTACCTTGACGACCAGGTGGCAGCCACGCAGCGGGTGCCGAGCGATGAAGACATCCTTGTCGAGCGCGTGCGTGATGAACTTGGAGACTGGCGCATCTGCGTACTTACGCCATTCGGGACGCGGGTTCACGCGCCATGGTGCATGGCCGCCATGGCGAAACTGCGCAATGAGCGCGGGATCGAAGCGGAAAGCATGTGGTCTGACGACGGCTTCGTGATTCGCATACCGGAGTCAGATGAGCCGGTCGATACCGAATACCTGATTCCATCCGTCGCCGAATTTCGCGACCTGGTGTTGCGACAACTGGGATCGACATCGTTGTTTGCGGCTCGTTTCCGGGAGGCAGCGGGTCGGGCCTTGCTGTTGCCAAAGAGACGTCCGGGAACGCGCGCGCCGTTATGGCAGCAGCGAAAACGCGCGGCGGATTTGCTGGCCGTGGCTTCGCAGTACTCGACATTTCCGATTCTGCTGGAAGCCTACAGAGAGTGTGTGCGAGAGACATTCGATCTTCCTGCGGCTACGGCGGTGTTGCGCAAGATCAGTAATGGTCAGATTCGGGTGACGACGATTGATTCAGCCAAGCCGTCACCATTTGCGTCATCGCTGCTGTTCTCGTACATCGCCAATTACATCTACGAGGGTGACGCCCCACTGGCGGAACGAAGGGCGCAGGCGCTGGCCATCGATCAGTCGCAGTTGCAGGAACTACTCGGCGACAACGACCTTCGCGAACTACTGGATTCGGCGGCGTTGGATGAAGTTGAGGCGCAGTTGCAGGCGACGGATCCGGAGTACCAGGCGAAGCACGCGGACGGAATCCATGATTTGCTGCTGCGGTTGGGAGATTTGAGCCGGGAAGAACTATTTGCACGGGCGGCCCTGGCGGATGTCGCAGAGGCCCTAAAGCAGTTGGAACAGACGCGTCGCGTGGTGAATGTGCAGATCGGGGGCGAGCGAAGATATGTCGCGGTGGAGGATGCGGCTCGTTATCGAGATGCGCTCGGAGTCCCATTACCACCCGGGCTAGCTGAAATCTGGTTGCGATCGCCGGCAGATCCATTGCTGGAGATTGTTCGCCGATATGCAAGAACGCACGGGCCATTCATGACGGCAGATGTGGCGCGCAGGTTTGCACTCGACGCGAGAGTTGTTGAGCCCATTCTTCGCGCGTTGCACGGGCAGGGTCGGCTGCTGGAAGGAGAATTTCGTCCGACGGGAACGCATCGGGAATGGTGTGATCCGGACGTGCTTCGCATGGTGCGTCGGCGGACACTAGCGCGACTGAGAAAGGAAGTGGAGCCGGTCGACCAGCAGGTGTTCGCGCGGCTGGTTGCAAAGTGGCAGGGTGTAATGAAGCCGCGACGTGGACTGGATGCGCTGCTGGATGCCATTGAGACTTTGCAAGGCGCGGCGATCCCCATCTCTGATCTGGAACGCGAAATTCTGCCGGCGAGAGTAAGCGGATACTCGCCTACCGATCTCGACACGCTGGTGGCCGCCGGTGAGGTGGTGTGGGTGGGCGTGGAACGAATTGGTGAACGCGATGGGCGGGTCGCGCTGTATCTGACGCAGAACCTGGCTACGCTGTTGCCGCCCGGTACGGGAGATATGGTCGGGCTATCGGAGAAGGCACAACGGCTTCTCGAAGTTTTAGGGCGCGAAGGTGCACTGTTCTTCCCTGCTCTACATTCGGCCGCAGGTGGCGGATTTCCAAACGATACGATGGACGCGGTCTGGGAGCTTGTGTGGGGTGGTTGGATCACGAACGATACCATGCATCCGTTGCGGGGATTCCTGAGAGCCGCTGACGAGAAACGCTCAAGGCCGACGGCGGCAGATGGACGTCCGGGATCGCCCGACTTCGTGCGGCGTTTCCGATCACGGACTGCTGGAGGAGGAGCACCAGCGCAAGGAAGATGGTCTTTGATCAGCGCGAGACGTACCGTTGCTGTTAATCCGACGGAATGGAGCGCGGCGATCGCACAACAGTTGCTGGTGCGCTACGGGATCGTGATGCGCGAGACGGCCGCGGCAGAAAATATCCAGGGCGGCTACAGCACCCTCTACCCAGCACTGCGGACCATGGAAGAAAGCGGATGGATCCGACGCGGAATGTTCATTGCCGCCATGGGCGCGGCTCAGTTCGCGATGACGTCGGCGGTGGATATGTTGCGATCGCTACGGGCGATCCCGGATCAACCGGAAGCGGTGCACCTGGCGGCGTCTGATCCGGCGAATGTGTATGGCGCGTTGTTGCCATGGCCGCGAGCGGGAAGCGAGCAGGAAACGACGTCGCCGCATGGAATGGCGCGCGCGAGCGGCGCGAGTGTTGTGACCATTGACGGAAGGCTGTCGGCATTTTTGAGAAGACGCAACCCAAGTTTGCGGATCTTTCTGCCTGAGGACGAACCCGATCGAACTCAGTACGCTCGAGCCTTGGCGCGAGTGTTGGGCGAAGTCGCGGTGAGAAGGCAGAGTCGAAAGTCAGGCCTGTTCATCGGCGAGATTAATGGTGCACCGGCACGAGAACATTTCCTGGCACGCTTCCTCGAAGAGAGCGGGTTCGTGGATACCTCAATGGGGTTCCAGATGCGACGTACGAATGTGATCGAAAAGCAGAAGGAAATCGCGACCGAAGATGAAGACGACTCCGACGCGGTGGAGACGGCGTAGGTGCCCGAAGGCGATACCATCTTTCGCGCGGCACGCACCCTGAATGCCGCGCTCACCGGAAAACTGGTCACGCGCTTCGAATCAGTGCTTCCCTACCTGATGCGGGTGGATGTGGATACCCCGCTTCGCGGGAGAACAATCGTCAAAGTGGAGTCGCACGGAAAGTGGCTAGTGATGCACTTTTCCGGCGACCTGATTCTGCTCACGCACCTGCTGATGAGTGGTAGCTGGCACATCTATCGTCCGGGTGAAAAGTGGAAGCGACGCCGTGACGACATGAGGATTGTGGTCGGCACGGCAGATTTTGAAGCCGTGGCGTTCCGGGTGCCGATTGCGGAATTTCATACCGGGGCGAGCCTGGCGCGGCGTGAAGGCTTCAATAAGCTGGGAACCGATGTGCTAGCGGAAGAGTTTGATGAGGAGAAGGCGGCAGAACAGTTGCGCAGC
>DASTGW010000456.1:0-5793 GCA_035718705.1 Terriglobales bacterium
AACGGAAGCAGGTCATGTTGAGCGCAGCGAAACATCCATGCACTTTGCCCCTGTGCTCATCCCTTGTACAGGAGACCATTGTTCAGCAGGCGCCACACACAAGCACCAATCGCTGCTATCCAGCAAATACACAGGACGAGCGTCCGCTTCGACGTGCGTTCCAAACTCCATCGCCTTAGTGCGATCAGGCCCATCGCCAGCACGTACAGGGTCGATACGATGAGCCACAAAGTGTCAGCACGCCAGCCGAGCACCCTCCTCGACCCGAATAGAACGTCACCAAGTCCGCGGAAGTCCATTCTTCCCTGATAAGCGCTGGTGAAAAACAAGGCGAGCAGCACAAAGTTCAGTCCGACCACGAACGGGAAAATCACAAACGGTGCGCGTCGCCACTTGCTAACTTTCATGCGCCGCAAGTTTAAGCTCAATGCAATTTCCGCGAAAGTCCGACCCGAGGAGGCAAGACTAGTCGTCTCCTCTCCGCCCCACCAAATACTAATTACTAACTACTAACCACTAGCCCCTGTTTCCTCACCACCACCATACAAAACTTCGGGACGACCACCGTAGCGCCTTCACCTCCAAATGCGCGACAGTACTCGCCGACGAGAGGTTCACCATGAAATCCAGCCTTCTGCTCATCACCATCTTCGCCGGCAGCCTCGCGTTCGCCGACGACGTCGCCGCCAACGCTCAGCGCGCTTACGAAGCGCAGCAATGGAAATCTGCCGCCGATCTTTACGGCAAGCTCACTGAGTCCGAGCCCGCGAATGCGCTCTATTGGTATCGACTCGGCAACGCCGCGCGCCATGCGGGCGATTACACCAAGGCCGAATCCGCACTCACGCAAGCGCAGAAGACCGGCTTCCAGCCCATGCTCGTCATGATCGGCATGGCCGCCGTCGAAACCCAAAACGGCAGTCGCGACAAGGCTCTCGATCGCATCGAGAAGATGGCCAGCAACGGCGTTCCCGCCGCGAACCTCATCGAAGCCGACCCGGATTTCAAGCCGATCTCTTCTGAAGCGCGCTTTGTCAAAGCTCTCAACGAAATGAAGGATCAAGCCTCGCCCTGCCGCAATCGTGAAGCTCGTCCGCAATATCGGGAGTTCGATTTCTGGGTCGGCAACTGGGACGTTTACGGCAAAGGCGGCGCGCTTTCCGGACGCAGCCACGTCGATCTCATCCTCGGCGACTGCGTCCTCAGTGAAAACTGGACCAGCTTCACCGGCAACGAAGGCAAGAGCTACAACAAGTACAACCCCTTCGAAAAGCGCTGGGAACAATATTGGGTCGACGAATCGGGCTCCACCACCTATTACATTGGACACCTCGAAGGGCCCAACATGGTCTTCCTCGCCGACAGCTTCGATCCCGCCGGCAAGCCCGTCAAGATGCGCATGTCATTCTTCCCGCTCCCCGGCGGCCGCGTCCGTCAGTTTGGTGAAAACAGCAGCGACAACGGCGCCACCTGGACCACTTCCTTCGATCTGACTTACGTCCCTCATAAGGACTCCAATGTCGCCGCAGGAAATTGACGCCTCGAACGCGAGCTTTGAAGGGGCGTGGCTTTAGCCACGCCGCACCGCCGCCGCTCCTGTTTTCGTAAGGGCACGGCTTCAGCCGTGCCCTCACTTCACCGTTTCGAACATACCTCTTTTGGGGACGAATCAGCTTGTACGCAGGATGGACTCAAGTCATGCTGTATTCCACAAAGGTGGGGAAACTCTTGCTCGACTCCATTCGCAGCCGCAATTTCTGGCGCCTCATCCTCATCACCTTCGCGCTCTGGACCACCTTCGGCGTGATGAATGGCGTTCAGTACTACGCTAACAGCGCCGACGAGCGCGCCACCTTCCCGCTGAGGATGATCACCATCCTCACCCTCGGTGACGCCTGGATCCGCGCCGCAGTCACCATTCCCCTGGTTCTGGTTCTAGTTTCGCTCCACCGCAAAGTGCGCCGCTGGATCTCGCGCGTCGCTCTTTACTGCTTGCTGTACGTTGTATTCGCCTCCGCGCACTTTCTCATCCGGCCTCTGGTTTTGCCGCTCGTCGTCCGAGCGACTCCAGACTCTCACGTCAGCTCGCCTAAGTTGTCGTACCGCGAGAAAGTCTCCGTTGCGGCCATGAGCTTCTGGATTCCCGATCTCATGGGTTTTGCCTGTGTCGTCATCGTCTTCAACGCCTGGGTTTACGCGCAGGAGACACAGCGCCGCGCGTTGAACGAAGAACGTCTTGCCGCGCGACTTGCCTCGGCCGAGCTTCAAGTTCTGAAGATGCAGCTTCAGCCGCACTTCCTCTTTAATACCTTGAATACGATCTACAACCTTGCGCCACAGAACAGCCGCAAGGCGCAGGTCATGATCGCCCGTCTCAGCAACTTGTTACGTTTATCGCTCGACCACGTCTCTAGCAACATGGTCCCGCTGCAACAGGAACTCGAATTTCTTGAGAGCTATCTCGACATCGAGAAAACGCGTTTTGAAGAACGCCTGCAGATTGTTCAGGACATCGATCCCGAAGCACTAGACGCTGCCGTGCCCAACCTTCTTCTTCAGCCGCTGGTCGAGAACGCAATTCGTCACGGTATCAACAAGAAGGCCGCCGGCGGCAAGATCGAAATCTACGCTGCCAAGCGTGGCGACCGTTTGCGGATCATGATCACCGACGATGGCCGTCCGCCACAGCCATCCTCGTCATCAAGCGGCATCGGCATGGCCAACACGCGCGCCCGTCTCACTCAGCTTTTCGGAAACGACTTCAGTTTCGAATTGCTCGCCGCCGGACAAGGCGCACAGGTTCTCATCGATCTGCCGTTCAAGAACGTCGAACTCAACACCAAACAACAGGAGCACGTCGGATGAACAACGTCAAAGCCCTCATCGTCGAAGATGAACGCCTTGCAGCGAACGCTCTGCATCGCCTGTTGTTGAACGATCCCGAGATCCAGGTCGTCGGCATTGCCGCCGACGGCAAGTCCGCCGTCTCCAAGATCCAGGCCCTCAAGCCCGACATCGTCTTCCTCGACATCGAGATCCCCGAGATGAATGGCTTCGACGTCATCGAAACCGTCGGCATCGAAAACATGCCGCTCGTGATCTTCGTCACCGCCTACGATCGCTATACGCTGAAGGCCTTCGAAGTCCACGCGCTCGACTATCTCCTGAAGCCCTTCGACGAAGCTCGCCTCAGCGCCGCTCTCGGCCGCGCCAAGAGGGAACTGGAATTCCGCCGCACCTATCAGCGCTCCAAGCTCACCGGACTGATGGAAACCGTCGCTGAGCGTCGCGGGTTGAAGCGTTTCCCCATCAAGTCCGCTGGCCGCACCGTCTTTATTCAGCTCGATGAAATCGACTATCTCGAAGCCGCCGGCAATTACGTTCGTCTGCACACCGGCGGGAACGAATACCTCACCCGCGACACCATGAGCTCCTTCGAGGCCAAGCTCTCCGAAAGCGACTTCGTCCGCATTCACCGCTCGGTGATCGTGAACCGCAAGCGTATCAAGGAGTTACGTCCGTGGTTCACCGGCGAATACGTGGTCATCCTCACCACCGGCAAGGAGCTTACACTCAGCCGAGGGTACAGAGACCGTTTGCCCCTGTTACTTGCACCTGTGTAGCACGCGGCACCTGGGTAACTGGCGACCTCTTACCCGTCACAGGTAAATTCTGCCGTAGCCCGATATTTATCCAGCAACCTGTGGATAAATTTGGGGTTTAAGTTCAGCAACGAACGTGGGGTGGACAGATTGGGAACCTTAATACCATCTTGGCTCCCTGTTTGTTCAATATGGATGCTGGTTTTAAGCCCAAATTCAGGATTTACACCCTAACCTGACGACCGGCAGAGGCACTCCAGCATCTAAAGGTGGGTACAGCGACTCTCACTTTCAGTACTGAGCAGCTCACGTTTTAAAAAATGTGAGTTTTTGCAGGACGTAGAGCCGCTGAATTGGAGGTTTTAGTCACATGGCACGTCATGTGCTTATCTCCAGAGTGCAACTCCGAAACTCCTTAAATGGAGATAGAAAGATCGAGGAGAGACCAGGATCTTAGGGTTATGGCGAATCAAGTTTTGACACCTCCTCCCATTGACGAATCCAGCATCACTCGGCTGCCACAGGAGCCGACTCTGAATCTGCTCGCTGGAACGGAAGGTTTTAACGAAACGCTCTGGCAATCGCTGCGTCGGCAGATCCACGAGTGGAGACATCCCGAGAAGCTGCCTCCGTTGCAGCTGACGTCGCGCCCCGTGAAAGTAAAGGACATTTGGGGCGACTACAACTACACCAAGAAGAGCGCCTCGACCTCGGCTGTCCTGCACGTCATTGCCATCGGTGCGATCGTGTTCTTGTCGCTTGCCGGCAAGAAGGTCGTGGACACGGTGAAGCATGAAGAGCATGTTCAGCTGGTGAACCCCGATCTCAGCGTCATCATGCCGATCTCGCAGAAGAAGAACGACACCATCGGTGGCGGCGGCGGCGGTGGCGATCGTGACAAGATCCAGGCTCCCAAGGGCAAACTGCCCAAGCAGTCGATGGAACAGATCACGCCTCCGGCGATGGTCATCCGCAACGATCACCCGAAGCTGGCGGTTGAGCCTTCGGTCGTGATTCCGCCGCAGGTGAAACTGCAGGCCACGAACATGCCGAACTTCGGCGACCCGATGTCCAAGATTCCTTCCGGACCTCCGTCGAACGGAACGGGCTCGGGCGGCGGCATCGGCGCGGGTAGCGGTGGCGGCGTTGGCGTCGGCAGCGGACCAGGCGTTGGTGAAGGCCGCGGCGGTGGTATCGGCGGCGGTGTGTTCCGCGTCGGCGGTGGCGTTTCCGCTCCTCGCGCGCTGAACACTCCTGATCCGGATTATTCGGAAGAAGCCCGCAAGGCGAAGTATCAGGGCACAGTTGTTCTCTGGTTGGTTGTCGACTCCAGCGGCCGTCCGCAGCAGGTGAAGGTTGCCCGCTCGCTCGGCATGGGTCTCGACCAGAAGGCGATCGAAGCGGTCCGCAAGTGGACCTTCGAACCGGCCATGAAAGACGGCAAGCCAGTAGCAGTGCAGATCAACGTAGAAGTGAACTTCAGACTCTACTAGGTTAAGTTCAGGGCCCCGGAAAGCAGAACGGCGAAGCCAAAGATCCTCGGCTTCGCCGTTTGTATTTAGTTCTGCCATCGTATCTGTTACGTGCCATCAGCAACTTACCTCTCAACGGTTGCTTCTAACCACTGGTGCGCCGCACCGTCCTTGCCCGCTCTCATCACGATATTTACCGCCTGCGTTACGCGTGGCAGCAGCTTGAATCGCGCTGTACGGTCACGATGTTCCAGTCGTTCGTGTGGAATCACACGGCGGCGCAGGCGTTCGAGGACCGCGAAGTTCCTTTCGTGATCTATGCTGAGTCGGATCAGGGCGCGGCGCTAATTCCGACGGCGATCGATCAGGCGCGCAACCGGCTTGTCTTTCTCGGCGAGACGCTGTTCGACTACCGCGACGTGCTTACCTCGGGCGATCCGCAGGTGTTGGCGAGTGCATGGAACCGCGCGTCGCAGCTGGGAATGAAGTTTTCATCCGGCGCTCTGCGTAGCGACTCGAACTTCGCCGCCTGGAACGCCTTTGACGTCAGCCGTTTCTACGGAGCACCGCGTGTCTCTCCCAAAGAAGTCACCGCCGAAGAGTTCGCGCAGGGACACAAGCGTCTCGCCAGTTGGAAGCGACGTCTCGATCGCGAAGGCGTTGAGTTCAAGTGTCACACCGGATCGAATTCCGACCTTGTGCGCTGCATCTACCAGCAG
>DASTGW010000457.1:0-8200 GCA_035718705.1 Terriglobales bacterium
TCCCACGCCCAACACGCGCGGCACGAAATATCCGATGACGCCCAATCCCAGGGCTCCGATCGCCGGCCACCACATGGGATCAACCGGCAGCCGCTCGAAGTGGTCCTCCACCCAATACAGCAGTTTGGTGAATCCAACCGCCGCCAGGCCGCACACGATGCCGAGCAACACGTACCAGGGCAGCGAATCAGGGACGCCGAACTCGACGGCTCCCACCTGGAACATGGGCCCTTTGCCCATGAGCACCAGGTGCATGCTGGTGGCCAGCGTAGACGCAATCACCAGTGGAATGAATGAGCGAGAGCGGAACTCGAACAGCAACAGCTCAATTGCAATGATCACGGCTGCGATAGGCGTGCTGAACGTAGCCGCCATACCGGCCGCGGCACCACAGGCGAGCAGCACTTTGCGCTCGGCAGCCGTCGTATGCAGCACTTGTCCGAGCAGCGAGCCCACGGCACCACCTGTCTGGATGATCGGACCTTCGGCGCCGAACGGCCCTCCGGTGCCAATGGCGATCGCCGCCGAAATCGGCTTCAGAATCGCCACTCGCGGTTGAATTCGGCTGCCGCTTACCAACACCGCTTCCATCGCTTCGGGAATTCCATGGCCGCGGATCTTCGAAGAGCCGTATTTGGCCATCAGTCCCACGATCAGACCGCCTACCACAGGAATCCCGATCACCCACAGTCCCAGATGGGCGGTGCGAGGACTGCGGAAGACAAACGTCGCCTGGTGGAAGAAAGCGATATTTGTGAAAAGGCCAATCAGGTTGTAGAGGAGATAGGCGATCACGCCCGCGGCCACGCCAATCACAGCGGACAGCAGCGAGACGGTAAGCATGCGGAAGTTGCTATCCGCAGTGGTGGGGCCTTTTACCAGGCCCGCGATACTGGTAGTGACGTTACGTTCAGACTTGTCTTGCAAACAGTGACCTTACCTTCTGCATCGGGCAGAGATCACGCTTGCAAGATCTATGTTTTGTCCTTGCCGGCTGAGCCGGACAAAACTTTCCTCAAGGCAGTAACGAGCGCAGGTCCCGTGAGGCGAAGCTCGTTACGATGCAGGGCAGCCATATCACGCAGCAACTTCTCGCCTTTGGGCGTCAATTCCAGAAGCACCTGCCGACGGTCTTCGGCGGCCCGCTTCCGTTTGACCAGGGCGCGCGTCGCCAGGCGATCGGTCAATTCCACGGTGCTGTGATGCTGCAACTGCAACCGCTCAGCCACCTGGCTGATGGTGGTTGGCGTGCCTTCCGGCATGCCCTTGATCGCGAGCATCAGTTGATACTGCTGTGGCTTCAGCCCCTCGGCCCTAAGAATTTCTTCACTGGCTCGGAGAAAGCGGCGGATGTTGTACCTCACCTCCGCCAGTGCCTGCATTTCTTGAAGGGAGATCTCTTCCCTGGATGCCATTCAATCCACTCTCATTATATCGCATGGCGATATAAAAAAGGTTCCATTCTGCCTACAGCGGAGTTCCGCCAACCTGAAACGCAGCTTATCCCGGCTGTTACAGTCCGGACACCTTAGCGCCCGTTCGCGGTGAAAGTCAATGACAACGGATACCATTTCGCAGTCAGGTACTCGCATTTAGAATAGTAAGTCCCTTTCCCGCCCCGGCGGTGTCTGGGCCCACAAGGAGAAAGAAACGCGTGATTGCCCGGTACACACGCGCCGAAATGGGGCGCATCTGGAGTGACGAGTCGAAGTTCGGCAAATGGCTGGAAGTCGAGTTGGCTGCAACCGCAACCCTATCGGAAGCGGGGTTGGTCCCTAAACATGCGGCGGCGACAATTAGGAAGAAAGCGTCGTTCGACTTGTTCCGTATCCACCAAATTGAAGCCGAAGTTAAACACGATGTCATCGCGTTCACTACCGCTGTTGCCGAAACGATCGGCCCCGAATCCCGCTGGCTCCACTACGGCCTGACCTCAAACGACGTCGTGGACACTGCCCAGGCACTCCAAATCCGTGACGCTTCCGAATTGATCGCCTCCGGCCTTGAGAAACTCAAAGACGTTCTAAAGCGGCGCGCACTCGAATTCCGCGACACTCCACAGATCGGGCGAACCCACGGCGTGCATGCCGAACCGATCACCTTCGGTCTTAAGCTGGCGAACTTCTATGATGAGGTCACCCGCGATATCGATCGGTTTGCTCGCGCCGCGGAAGAAATGCGGGTGGGCAAATTCTCCGGTGCGGTAGGTAACGGCGCCCATCTCGACCCTGATCTCGAAGTCAAAATTTGTGAGCGATTGGGCCTGAAAGTCGCCCCGATCACCTCGCAAGTCATTCAGCGCGACCGTCACGCTAACTACGTAGCCACCTTAGCCATCATCGCTTGCACTCTAGATCGGATAGCGACCGAAGTCCGTCATTTGCAGCGCACCGAAGTACGAGAGGCAGAAGAATTTTTCAGCGAAAAGCAGAAGGGTTCGTCCGCCATGCCGCACAAGCGGAACCCGATCACCTGCGAGCAAATCAGCGGCCTCGCGCGCGTGATTCGATCCAACGCCCAGGCAGCCTTCGAGAACGTCGCGCTCTGGCACGAAAGGGACATCTCGCATTCGTCCGTCGAACGCATCATCATCCCCGATTCCACAACGCTCCTCGACTACTTGCTGGCGAAAACAACAGATCTTATCGACCGTTTGCTCGTGTATCCCGAACGGATGCAGGCGAACCTCGACAGCACCGGCGGCCTCGTGTTCAGTGGCCAACTCCTGCTCGACCTGGTGGAGAACGGCGTCCTTCGGGAAGACGCATACCGCATCGTTCAACGCAACGCCATGCGGGCATGGAAGGAAGGCCTCAATTTCCGGGAACTGGTGACGAATGATCCGGAGATCACCGGACGCGTCTCAAAAGACACCTTGGAGTACGCCTTCGACCTGCAGCGGCAACTTCGCAGCGTGGATAAGATCTTCGCCCGCGTCTTTGGCGACGAGGCTCGGCCAAGGCCACCCCGCAAAGCCAAATCACAACCTGCGAAGAAGACTAAAAAGAGGGATTAGACAGCCATACCGTCACAGGGCGATGTGACCGCTGACCGCGACTCGGAACAGGCTCCTGCATAGCATGTACCCATATCAAACCGTGTGTTTGGTGCTGAACGGGGGATGCTATGGCGGAGCTTTTTGAGCAGGAAGTCGCAATGGAACAGAAGTCCTCTTGGGGACCTCTCCTGTTAGTAATGGCGCTGGTTGCCTCCATCGTTGGCGGCATTGGTTATTACTGGTTCCAGATGAAGAAGGGCCTTTCGCAGGAAGAGGCTACGACGATCGTCACGGAGCAACTGAAGACGAAGGGCGTGAGCGTTCACTTCCATACGGGCAAGGTTGTTTCCGGCCTCGATGAACAAGCCAAGGATCCGCATTACAAATTGCTCGCAAAAGCCGGCTACCTCGATGTCAAGGACGTGAATTGGAACACGATCGTGGCCTCCCTTACCCCTGCCGGACAGAAGGATCTCTCGGCCATTCCGGGATACAAGACGTGGTCCAACACGGACAAGACGAACTCCGTCGAAGTTCCTCTCGCTTCGCGCCAGTTGGTAAAGATCGAGTCCATCGAGTTGAAGGGACCCAGTGCCGCGAAGGTGCAATACACCTGGCAATGGAAGACGAACAAGGTCGGGGATCTCTTCGAGGCGTCAAGCGATACGGTAAAGAATTTCAATACCTGGGATCGCCAGAAACTGATCGACAAGTACGGCGTGAACTTCTATCACGAGCCGCCCAAGAAAGAATCGGTACAACTGATCAAAGACGATAAAGGCTGGAAGTTGGCCAACGAGTAAATCCTCGTGCTTGTAGTGGCGCAGCCTGCGGGCTGCGCCTTTTCTCATGGCAGGCGGTTGATCATCGACGCAACATAACCTGCACCAAAACCGTTGTCGATGTTCACGACGCTCACGTTCGAAGCACAGGAATTCAGCATTCCCAACAACGCAGCCAAGCCTTGAAACGACGCTCCATAGCCGATGCTCGTAGGCACGGCGATGACCGGGACTCCGACCAATCCACCAACCACGCTCGGCAATGCTCCTTCCATCCCGGCGCAGACGATGACGACTCGAGCCTTCGTAAAGCTGTCACGATTGGCGAGCAAACGATGAATGCCGGCGACTCCGACGTCGTAAACATGCTCGACATCATTGCCCATGATCTCGGCGGTAACGAGAGCTTCCTCGGCGACAGGAATGTCGCTCGTTCCAGCAGAGATGACGGCGATCTTTCCCTTGCCATACTTTTTCTTGTCCTGGCTCAGAGTGATGCAACGAGCCAGGTTGTGGTATTCGACGTTGGGAACCCGGGCTTTGGTCTCCTCGAACTGCATGATCGTGGCACGCGTCGCGAGCACGTTGGTCTTCTTGCGGGCGAGCCGCTCGAAGATCGCGGCGACGTGTGTCGGCGTTTTGCCTTGCCCGAAGATCACTTCGGGCATGCCAACCCGAACCGCGCGATGGTGATCGACTTTGGCGAAGCCGAGATCTTCGAAAGGCAGGTGTTGCAGTTGCTGCACCGCTTCGTCGGGCGTGAGTTTGCCACGTTTGACTTGCTGGAAGAGCTTTTTGATCTGGTCGGAATTCATGAGATCGTGCGATCTCAGCTTACCATTCGCAGCTTGCTCGTCTTCGTATTCGGCGCACTAATTTGAGAGGCACGGAAATACAGCGTGCGAGAAGCACCAGGTTTGTCCGTTTGGCGGAAAAACAGGTTTTTGATCGTCCGTTTGCTCACATTGCCTTGCACGTAAGCCACGTAGAGCTCGCTTCCTAACAAATGTCCCATCAAAGTAACGGCAATTTGGGACTGTGTAGCGTCAAGGTGCGACACATCGATTTTTTTCGGCGGAAAGTTGTAGTGGCTGCAATTCCGCTCGTAATCCTTGTGAATCACGATCCAATCCAGCAGACGATGGAAGTCGCGCCGCGTTAATCCCAACTGGGCGATCTCGTGATCGGGCTTGCTGTAGCCGGTAAAAAAATCCACTTCCTCATACAGCTTGCGGCTCGGGCAGAGGATCTTCGAGCCCAGGAATGCGAGCGCAACTTCGATCACCTTGTTGTAAAACTCGTCTGCTCCGTTGTGCACTGCGTTCTTTCGAAGACCCCGACAAGCCTGATGGACGAATCGTGCGGCCTGCTCCGCGGCCCAAGGCATGCGGAAATCACGCGCAACGATCACGTTGCGGTCGGCGACAAAACAGCTTCCCTGCTGCGACAGGATCTTTCTCACTTTTGGCGCGCGGGTGCTGAGCCGGCGTCCGAGCAAACGGTCCAGTTGCTCGTCGCTGCTCACGTTCCATACTTCCGGAAAGCAATCGACAAGAAACTCCGGGCTGCAAGCGCTTCCCGTCGCGTACGGATTCACATTCAGAAACTGGAAGAGACTGCTGATCAGGTTATAGAAACTCGGGGCTAAATCCAGTCTGCCCGAATGGAACAGCTTCCAGCGCTCAATGCAAAGACGATAGTGTTCGTATTTTTCCAACGGCGTCGCGGAGAAGACGCAAATCACGTCCTCGTTCACTTCAACGGCTTCGACCAGATCGTCAGGCTCGCCCGCCGAAAGCCAGTAGAGCGAGTCGACGTTCTGCAACACAGTTCTGACTTCGTCGGAAGGGCGAAGCTCGCCAAGAATCTTCGGCAAGTGATTCGGCGCGAGATGCGACTCGCCGAACAACACGACGGTGATCGCGTCGGGATGCTCGCGACGAAGTTCCGCAATCTTTACTGCTGCGTGACGATCGCGGGCGCGAATGCTGCGCATGTCCTGGCGAGGCGTGCAGTCGAGACCGTAAATCTGAGCGCCGGCAGCGCGCGCACGTTCGAGCAGTTCGCGGAACGGTTGCCAATCGTAACCCCAATCGAGTTCGAAGCGGATGCGCGAGCGCAGCTCATCGCTGTCGATTTCGCGCCGTTGCCATTCGTCCAGAATGTGCTGGTCGCGGGCGACAATCGCTTCCACGCCAAGAACGACAGGCTTTCCGGTTGCCGCGAGTTTCTCGATCAGCTCGGCGGTGAAGTGCTGTGACGCGGGCAGCGCGTGATAATCTCCAACCAGCAGGATGTCGCACGAGGAAAGCCGCTGTTCGAGATCGCGAATTTTTAAGACGCGGCGGTAGGATTGGAAGGCTTCGCTGAAATCGCGAAGATACTTGCGTCGGCATTTCGTGTCGGTGGCGCGGATGGTGCGTTCCACCTCCGCCAACGCATGAAGTTGCGCAGCGCTACGACGAAAGCGAAGTAGCGGGTTAGTAGGCATGTCCCCTTCAGCAGCCGTTCGGTCAGCTACGCCAGAGCAAGGGAGCTTGACCTAACTGCGCTGCCATTCCTATCCTCACCCGTTCGGAGGAACTTCGGACGGATGCACCAGGAGATTAGATGCAAGCAGCTTTACATGGAGAGTCACTGAATTTAACGGTCGCAAACACAGGCGCCAGTGGCTCTATTTTTCTGCAGCAGCTGCTTCTCTGCCTGGAACGAGATTCACGCGTAAGTGTTGTAAATTTCATCACTTCCAACAGCGGGCTACGAGTGATGGCGGAAGAACTTGGACTAGCCGGCCGCTCTAACGTGGTGGAACAGTTGCTTGGAACGAAGTCGTCGAAGATCGTGCAGCAGAATAACGACGACATCGGCGCTAACGTGGCCAGCGGATCTTATCCATCCGACGCCATGATCGTGCTTCCGTGCAGCATGGGAACCCTGGCTCGTATAGCGAATGGCATTGCCGAGCACCTGATCGAACGAGCGGCCGATGTGTGCCTGAAAGAGCGCCGCAGGCTGGTGCTTTGCGTCCGCGAGACGCCGCTGAACAAAATTCATATCCGCAACATGTACCGCGCGGCGGACGCCGGAGCGACCATCTTCCCGCTGATTCCCGCCTTGTATAACCGTCCGGATTCGATCGAGCAGATCGCACACCAGTTCGCCTGCCGGGTGCTGCAGCACATCGGGCTGCCGCAGGGGGATATGTACCGCTGGAAGGCGAAGTGAAGATCGGCGGCCAGCAGCCAGCGGCCAGCTAAATATCGCTCCTCGCAAAGTCCCGCAGCCAGCGGTCATAAATCGGGGGTTAGGGCTAGCGGTAAAGAAGTTTACTTATTGGTAAATATGCCACCCCCCTAGGGCGATCTCTGGAATCAATGAGTTACGCGGAAAACGCCTCGATTTTTGTTGATTCCAAATGACTTACGCGTAAGTATTAGATTCCAAGGATCTTACGGGACAGACGATACCCCCTCCCCCGGTGACCATGAATCTAAAGGACTTATTTCGCAGACCAACAAAACAAAGAAGTTACAGTTCCCAGTTTCCAGTAAAACCGGATTTTCGGTTCTCGGTTGTCGGTAAAACAATTCGGCCAGTCAAAATCGGTTGTCAAAGAACAAAAGGTGGCGAGGCGCTTTTGGCGTCTTTCACCACCTTATGTATTCAGAATACCAAGTTCGGTTGGGTGACCTGCCAAGTTCGGGAAAATATAGTTGCGAGTCGATGCCGATGTGGGAAGAGAGGGATTCACCACATAGGCGCAGATACATAGAGCGGTCTAGGAAAACACGAGCCTTGAACGCTGGTGGTAGGCCGGCCCTTGCGAAGGACGGCAAGGACCGGGCACCCGGCAGAGGTGATTTCCGGTATACGGAAAAGAACGGAGCGTGTCCACCACGGCTAAAGCCGTGGGCTGGGAGAGGCCGGACTTGAAGGAATACCGGTCACGTGTTTCCGGCGTGGCTAAAGCCACGCCCTTTCAAGACACTAAATCGCAAGTAACTTTTCGATTACTCGGAGTCTCAAGGGAGTCACTTGGTGAATCCAGAGTACGAATTGACAGCGGTTTTTGGTGTGTACTAATCTCTAACTACACTGAGAGAGGAGGTGGTCCAGAATATCTATGAGTAACTCTGACAGTTGTCACATATGCCACAGTGAGGTGCTTGGGGTCTAAGGCGTCTCGCCTTAATTCCTCCGCACGGTGTTCGGGACCTTTCAGTGGCGGCAGCGTTTAGGCGCTGTAATCCCGGATACTGATGGCTGAGACTTCCCTTTAAGGGAGACCGCCTCAGGCCAATTTCAACGAGCTACCGAACGCCCCGGAATCCCACCGCTACGGATCTCGGGGCGTTGTCATTTCTACTTCAACTCCGCACAGGCAATCCCGTTCCGCTCGAATCCCTTTTTTATCGCCACG
>DASTGW010000458.1:0-3975 GCA_035718705.1 Terriglobales bacterium
CGCACCATACGCGATACGGTTCGCACTTCCTCCCGGTGCTGACCCGGTGCAGATCGCGGGAGGAATGAATCCCGGCATGTCATCATGGCTGCCGCTGATCTTTCGCAAGCGAGAGTCGGAAAAGCTCGGCACCGTACTCATTCTCGGCGTGACCGGGATGGCCGGGCTTCTCGCCGTACAAAACGCGTTTGCGCTCGGAGCCGAGGGCGTGATCGGCGCCGGACGCAACGCCGAAGGGTTGCAGCAAGCCGCGGCAAAGCACGCACAAACCGTGGCACTCACTGGCGAACGTCAGACAGACGGACACGCAATCGCCAACGCGCTCGGAAAAAGCGCGCCCAGCCTTGTGCTCGATTTCGTATGGGGCGAGCCTGCCGAGGCGACCTTCGACGCGCTCGCCAGCGCAGAATTTCAAACGGAGGACAAAGCTGACATCGCCTACGTGCAGATCGGCTCCATGGCGGCAGCCGAAGCTTCCCTACCTGCGTCGCTATTGCGCAGTCGTCGCATTCGCGTCACAGGCAGCGGACTTGGAAGCGCTTCCCTCGCCGATGTCATGGCGCAGGTACCCATCTACATGAACCTCATCGCCGACGGCCGTGTGAAAGTTCCTACCCGAGTCTTCCCTCTTTCGAGAATTGCCGAAGCATGGGCTGCGAAAGAAAGCGGCAGGCGCACCGTGGTGCTCCTGGAGTAGTGAACCTCAGGATGAGGCGCGTGGCCAAGTCGACGGGCTCGGGGAAGAGATGGAGCGATCACGGTTGTTTCATTCCATTGTTCTTCTTGCAGACCCTGGGTAGGAAGCCTTTTCACTTCAAGTAGCCGTCGTGCGCGTCGATGAAGTCGTTCTTATTCGATTTCCGATACCACTCACAATGTCAGTTGAGATTGAGAGCGCGTACTGCAACATGAAGGCGAGCAGGCGCGAGTTTTATGCCGGGCTGCCAGGCGTGGGCATCGAAGGCACGCCTATTCTTGTTAACAGGGTTTGAAATCGAGTGTCGTTCCGAAACTCGGCAAGGCGGGGTTCGACTTTGATGTACGGAATCCATGCCGAGCGTTCCTCAACGGCCCGGTCCAAATACCCCCAGCCTTCGTCGGCGTCGTTCAGCGTCAAGTGGATGAGCCCTAACTCGAACGAAGAGACATAACGTGTCCTGGCCACCGCTTTCAAGTCATTCAGGGCTCGACGACTGGCAGCATGATCGCCTGCCTTGGCGAGTGCGTGTGCTTGTGCGGTGCGCATTACCGTACTTCCGCCGGACAGTTCCACTGAGCGATTCAGCGAGTCGAGGGCGCGCCCGAACTCATGTAATTGCTCGTAGGCTAGGCCGGCAAAAAAATGTCCCCAGTGCAGATTCGGCTCGAGGTCGAGTGACTTCTCCGCGGCTTCCACGGATCTGGGAAAGTCGTGCACCATCCAGTAATGCCACGGCAAGTGAGTGTTGATCACGGGGTCGAGCGGATCGAGTTGGATGATATGCAAACTTTCGGCTAACGCTTCCTGGAAGCGACCAGCCGCGATCAACATGTGAGCGTACCAGTGCCGGCAGTGGACATAGCCTGGATTCAGTTCCAGGCTGGTCTGAAATCTTTGTCGCGCCACCTCCAGATTCCATTCAAAATGCAGGGCGGTGTAAGCACTCGCGGCATGCGCCTCCGCCAGTTGAGGATCAAGCCGAAGTGCCTCCTCAACCGCCATTCTGGCTTTCGGAAAAGCGATCTTCGGGGCCAAGACTCCGGATTCCCATGCGCCTTGGGTGTTGTAAGCATCCGCCAAACCTGCGTGAGCGAGTGCAAACTTAGGATCAGCTTCAATGGCCTGCTGGAAGAATTCTGTCGCTTTTTGCAGCATGCCCGATCCCGGACGCTTATTCCAGTAATGGCGTCCCTTCAGGTAGTGATCGTAAGCCTTGGAACGGGAACTGCCCAGAGTCGATTTCTTGCGTGGGCGGAGTTTGATCCCGAGCTGCTTGGCGACATCGCCGGCAACCGACTGCTCTATCCCCGAAATCTCCGCAAGTGATGTCGCGTACTGCGAGCCCCAAAGGTGGCGGCTGTTCGCCACGTCAATGAGTTCGACCGATACGCGAATGTTGTTCGCACGATGCCCAAGGCGACCGACCAGCACGGAGCGGACATCCAGATCGCGCCCGGCCTGTTCGGGGCTTACGTTCTTGCCGCCGTACCGATAGACCGAGCTCCGAGCGATGACCTTTTTGAATTCCGGCAAGGTAGAAAGTACGTTGATGATTGCCTCGGTAAGCCCCTCGCAAATGTAATCCGTCTCGGATTCGCCCGTTTCGTTCTCAAAGGGCAGCACGGCGATGGAGTCGATAGCTCGCGACAATCGGCGGCGCGGCGCGACCGAAGCAGATGCAAGGCTTCGCAGATCTTCAAGCAGCTCGCGAGCTGTCTGGTGACGCTGATTGGGAGATTTCGCCAATGCTTTGAGGATGACCGCTTCCAGCCGCGCAGAGATGCGAACCATGGTCCGAGGAGCGGGCGGCGGCGAGTGCAGCACAGCCTGAACGAGATCGGCGGGCGCACCCTGCGGGAACGGTCTGAGTCCGCAGGCCATCTCGTATAAGACTGCTCCTGCACCGTAAATATCAGTGCGAACATCCAGAGCTGCGTTGCGAAGTTGCTCCGGTGCCATGTAAGCCGGAGTGCCAACCGGGCTGGATTTGCCAATGGCTGTGAGGGTGGGGCTGGAACCAGCGGAACTCGGATCGTATAGCAGCTTAGCAATACCGAAGTCGAGTATCTTCAGCAGACCGTCGGGAGTAACGCGAAGATTTCCGGGCTTGAGGTCTCGATGCAGCACACCGCGCTCGTGTGCCGTCGCCAACCCCGAGACGAGTTGCTCTCCCAGGCGGATGACTTCAGCTTCCTCAAGTCGGCGATGAGCAAGCGTGGCGTCGAGAGTCTCGCCCTCTATGTACTCGATGACCAGGAAATCGATCCCCGCCTGGGCCTCGAAGTCGTAGAGGGTGGCGATGTTCGGATGATTGAGTTTGGCTAAGGCGAGCGCTTCCACGCGGAAACGCTTGCGGTCCGCTTCGTCAGCCACCGCACCGAGAGGAAGGAATTTCAGCGCGACTTCGCGGCACAGATGACTGTCGTGGGCGCGGCAGACCACTCCCATGCCGCCGGAGCCGATCTCTTCAAGAACCTCGTAACGCCCAAGTTGCTGACCCACGAACGATCGCATACACCCGTGCCCAGCCACTGAGCGTATGCAAAAGATCGAAGAATTTCAACCGTGTTGCTGAACAGGTAGCGAACGGACGGCCAGCGATGGGTGTTTCACAAGCGAATCATTTCAACTTCAAGTCGTCGTCCAGTTTCCAGATCTGGTCATCGCGAGTGCCTCGATAACATTTGTGAAAGGCATCATCAACTGTATGCGAGGCTGGTTATTCATGCTGCCGCTGATGTGCCCACCGAGCCTCTTCTTGGTGTCGGGGCGAGGTGTCGGGGCGAGGTGTCGGAGAAAAAAGACGATACCTCGGAAAAAGGGAATCCGGCTCCTACTGCTCGAAGCCCTGCCCTTGGCAATGATATTTGGTGCCATGGCCCCCTTTTAGCGTTCATGGTTAACGTGAAATCAGATAGATGGCGGAAAATCCGGATACCACTAGCAATCCGGTTGTCGGAAAATAGATGGTGGTATGGCCTGTTCCCAACATCTATCGCGGAAGTGCTACGCTTTTGCCGATGACAGACCAACTATCCGTTGCATTCTATGTGCGGAATGACACTGTCTATCTGCCTGTGATGGCACGGACTCATGCCGGATTTTACCTTGACATGGAGCCTGTCGAAATCGTGAGCGCGAATGATGTACAAGCGTTTGCAATGGCGTTGCGAAGGGCAATCGAGCGCGGTAATCCGGTTGTACACACCCCGGCTAGAAATGCATTTCCGAAACCCGTCGTATTGCGTTACGCGAAAGCAAAATCATGGAAACAG
>DASTGW010000459.1:0-3197 GCA_035718705.1 Terriglobales bacterium
GCAAAGTCGAAAGCCTCGCCTTCATCGTCGAACTCGACTTCCTCAACGGCCGAAAGAAGCTGGGCAATTACGATGTGATGAGCCTGCTGCACTACGACGAGTAGCTCGGGCCAGCAAGAACAATGTGGGCACGGGCTTCCAGTCCGTGCAGCGGAGCCAAGCTCCGCAGTGAGAACGAATGCTCCGAGTAAAACTGCTAAGCGACCGCGCCAAGGCTCCCTCCATCGCCCACCCCGGCGAAGACCTTGCCTACGACCTTTACGCCGCCGAAACCGTGACGATTCCCGCGAAGGGACATCATGTCGTCTCCACCGGCATCTCGATCGAACTCGATATCGACGGCCGCCCCGCCGGAGCCCTGATCCGAGATAAGTCTTCGATGGCCGCTCGCCGCATTATCTGCACCGCCGGAGTAGTGGACGCCGGCTACCGCGGCGAAGTCCGCGTCGTCATGGAAAACCTCGGCGACACTCCCGCCGAAATCCATGAAGGCGACAAGATCGCTAACCTGATTCCGTACCCCGTGCTCACCAGCGAAGTAGAAGTCGTAGAAGATCTGGCGGAATCCTCGCGCAACTCCGGAGGCTTCGGCTCGAGCGGAAGAAAGTAAGTTTCACCACAGATGTACAGAGACACAGAGGGAACTGTTAGAAAAACCACTCCTCTGAAACGATCGTGGTCATCAACTCACGAAATTAGCGCCCGCCAAGTGTTTTACCAATCCTTTCTCTGTGCCTCTGTGTCTCTGTGGTGAATTAAATCTGTGGTGAAGTTAAAATCGTCACGATGCCGCAATTTCTGCCCGTCGCCGAACAACTCGCCTACCTCCGCAAAGGCTCCGTTGAAATCATTCGCGAAGACGAACTGAAGGCTCGTCTCGAGAAATCGCTCGCCACCAACACGCCTCTTCGCGTGAAAGCCGGATTCGATCCCACGGCACCCGACCTGCATCTCGGCCACACGGTCCTCATTCGCAAGCTCAAACACTTCCAGGACATGGGCCACCAGGTCGTCTTTCTCATCGGAGACGGCACCGGGCTCATCGGCGACCCCAGCGGCCGCAACGCCACACGCCCGCCGCTCACGCGCGAACAACTCAACGCCAACGCCGAAACTTATAAGGCGCAGGTGTTCAAAATCCTCGACGAGTCGAAAACCGAGATCCGCTTCAACTCCGAATGGCTCGACGCGCTCGGCTTCGAAGGCATGATCCGCCTCACCGCCAAATTCACCGTCTCGCAAATGCTCGAGCGCGAAGACTTCCACAAGCGCTTCCAGGAAGAAAAACCGATCTCCGTTCACGAGTTGCTCTACCCCATGACCCAGGGCTATGACTCTGTCGCATTGAAAGCGGACGTCGAACTCGGTGGCACCGACCAGAAGTTCAACCTGCTCGTCGGACGCCAGCTCCAGCGCGAATACGGTCAGCCCTCGCAGATCGTCTTAACTATGCCGTTACTCGAAGGCACCGACGGCGTGCAAAAGATGTCGAAGTCCTACGGTAACTACATCGGCATCACCGAACCGCCCAAAGAAATCTACGGGAAAGTGATGTCGATCTCCGACCAGCTAATGTGGCGCTACTACGAGCTGCTGACGGATTACAGCACGGTCGAGATCGATAATCGGCGTGCGCAAGCGGAGTCGGGCAAAGTAAATCCTATGATCTTCAAGAAAGAACTTGCGAAGGTCATTGTTCAGGACTTCCATGGAACCGAAGCCGCCAATCAAGCGGAGGAAGGCTGGGCCAAGCAGTTCCAGCGTGACGAAGTTCCGCAAGACCTCGAGACCGTCACTATCCCCTTTGCCGAAATCGCCGCCACCGGCAACAACGGTATCCGTCTCGACAAGCTTCTCGCCAAGGCCGGACTCGCTGAATCCGCGAGCGACGGAGCGCGCAAAGTGAAAGCGAAAGCGGTCCGCATCAACGGCGAAGTCAAGTCGGAACCCGTGTTGCACGTTACGCCGCCGGTTGAGCTCACCGTCCGGGCCGGCAGACTAATGAAGAGAGTAGTGATCCAGTAATTCAGAAACGCACTTCACGACCAAATACTAACTACTGATGACTAATTACTGGGTTCCTCTCTGTCCACTATCCACCGCGCATCATCCACTCTAAGCTCTGCTTAGCGTGAAAGTCGCCGCCATCTACGGCCCTCGGGCCACGCCGGACAATGCGCGTCCGTTTCAGGAGATGGTGTCGGCCAAGTGGACCACCACCATCACCGATGACCTCGACGCCGTGCTCATCTTCGGCGGCGACGGCACCATTCACCGGTATCTCCCGCAGCTATCCGAGTTGAAGATTCCCTTGCTCACCGTTCCTAACGGCAGCGGTAACGACTTCGCCTCCGGCCTCGGAATCCACTCCGAAGATGACGCCCTTTCGGCCTTCCACAAATTTGCCGACAACGATCCCAACGTCCGCGCCATCGATCTCGGCTGCGTGACGAGCCACGAGCCACGGGCCACAAGCCACTTGTTTTGCAACATCGCCAACCTCGGCCTCGACTCGGAGATCAACCGCCGCGCCAACCGCCTGCCGCGCTTCCTGCGAGCCAATGGCGGATACGTGCTCTCACTCTTTCCATCGCTCTTCAGCTACCAACCGCAGACAGTTAACTTCACCAGCGACGGCCACAGCATCAGTGAACCGGCCACCCTCGTCGCCATCGCCAATGGTTCACGTTACGGAGGTGGGCTTCACATTGCGCCCAAAGCCGATCTGTCCGACGGCGTTCTTGACGTCTGCTTCGTGCACCAGACCACGAGAACCCGCATCGCAACTTTGTTCCCGCTCGCCTACTTCGGCGCCCACCTCAGGCTGCGCGAAGTCGAGTATTTCCGCGTCCGCAGCGCTCGTATCGAAACGCCCCAACCCATCGACATCTACGCCGACGGCGAATTCCTCTGCCAGACTCCCGCCGACATCTCGATCATCCCCGCCGGCCTCCGCGTAATCGTCCCTCACGCCCCGTCGATTTAAATCAATCGCCCGATGGGGCGATCATCAATGACCCGATATCACGTTCACCGTTGATACACTGAATCTTCGCCCTCATGCCTCTCTACTGCGACGTCGCGCTCCCAGTCCCCCTCGACGCGGTCTTCACCTATCGCCTCGGTGAACACACCGCTGTCATCGGCGGACGCGTTCTCGTACCCTTTCGCGAAAAGCGACTCGCCGGCATCGTCGT
>DASTGW010000460.1:0-3916 GCA_035718705.1 Terriglobales bacterium
GAAGAGGTTGGCCAATCCGGATTACCTGGTAGAGATCGAGGCGGTGGCGGTGGTGAAGTAAAAAGCAGCAGCGGCCGGTCATAGGTGATAGTGAGTTTTGTGATTTATCGGTTTGGAACCTTTGAACTCGACGTGACGGAACGGCGGTTGACCGAAAACGGTCAACTGGTGCCGCTGCGCTCCAAGGTTTTCGACACGCTGGTGCTGCTGGTGGAAAACCCTGGGCGGTTGCTGCGCAAAGAAGAGCTGATGCAGAAGCTCTGGCCCGATCGCGTGGTGGAGGAGAACAATCTCGATCACAACATTTCTGCGTTACGAAACGTGCTTAGGGACGACAAGAATTCTCCCCAGTTCATCGAGACGGTTCCCCGGCAAGGGTATCGATTTATCGCGGCAGTAAGTGACAGTGCTGCGCGCCTGCTGCGGAGTTCGGCGAAGCATGCGGAGCGGTTGAAGCTGGAACAGGAGATCCGTTTCTTTCCCGCCGATGATGGAAGCCAGATCGCGTACTCGGTGATCGGCAGAGGTCCGGTGCTGGTGAAAGCCGCGAACTGGCTGAACCATCTGGAGTACGAGTTAAGCGCGGAGCTTTGGCAGCACTGGATTTCGCTGTTTGCGAGTCATCATACGTACGTACGCTACGACGAGAGGGGCAACGGCCTTTCCAGTTGGAACACGCAAGATTTCTCGTTTGGCGCCTGGTGCAACGACCTGCAGAAGGTGACGGAGACACTGTCGCTCGATAAATTCTCGTTATTTGGTATCTCGCAGGGAGCGGCAGTGGCAGTGTGGTACGCGGCCAACTTCCCCGACCGGGTGGACAAACTGATTATCTACGGCGGCTATGCGCGTGGCTGGGACATGCGTGGCACCACGGAGCACGTGGAGCGTCGAGACGCCATGATCACGCTGATTCGGCTTGGGTGGGGAAAAGACAATCCGGCGTTCCGGCAGTTGTTTACCAGCCTCTTCATGCCGGAAGCGAAGGCGGAGCACATGGCGTGGTTCAACGATCTGCAACGCGTGAGCACGTCGCCGGAAAATGCGGTGCGTTTCATGCACGCGTTTGGCAAAGTGGACGTGTTCGATCTGCTTCCTCACGTGAAGTGTCCGACGCTGGTGATCCATGTGGATAAAGACGCCGTTGTGCCGATCAGGGAAGGGCGCCTGCTAGCGGCGCGCATTCCGGGAGCGCAGTTCGTGGAATTACCCGGACGAAATCACGTTCTCATCGAAGACGAGCCGGCATGGCCGATGTTCGTGAAAGAAGTCGGCAACTTCATGGGCTGGAAGAAAACGGCAGAGGCCAGCGGTTGACTGGCCCCTGCTTCATGAGACGCTAAGCCATTCTACGAACGGCCTGAGCCGCGGGCTCTTTGTGTGGTTTCACAGAGGGTACGAGCATAGGAACCGCCTCACGATACTTCGAATACCTGGCGCCGTGCATCATGATCAGGTCTCTCTCTTCCAACTGAATGGCGATCAGGATGTACGCGGTGGTCATGGCGGCAAACAACAGGTGAGCGCCAGTCATGCGCGGCGTAAACCAGAACGCGAGCAGAAAGCCGAGATACAGTGGATGGCGCACGTAGCGGTAGAACAGTGGCGTGCGAAAGACCAAATGTGTGTAAGGCTTGCCCATGAGCTGCAGCCAGACCTGTCGCAATCCGAACAGATCGAAGTGATTGATGAGGAACGTGGACACAAGCACGATCGCGAAGCCCAGCCCGAAGACTTGATAGATGATCATGCGGGCGGTGGGATTTTGGATGTCCCACACCACGCCGCCGAGTGGCTGCCAGAAGTAAAACAAGCCGATCAGGGCAACGCTGGCGAACAGCACGTACGTGCTGCGCTCCGCGGTCTCAGGGACGATTTTCGTCCAGGCGCGCTTGAAACCGGGACGGGCCATGATGCTGTGCTGGCAGGCAAAGATTGCGAGTAACAGCAGATCGATGCCGAGCGCGGTCAGGAACGGCGTAGTGGCGGGCGAGTCGATGGACTTGGGTACGACCAGATTTCCGACAAACCCCACGGCGTAAAGAAAGGTGACGAAAAACAAGGCGTAAGCAACTACGCCATAAACGAAAATCGAAATCCTCTTAACCATTTGGAACCTCCTCAGCGGCAGGTTTGGCTGCCATCCTCACTGGTGCGAGATTACGGGCGGGAGGGACAAAGAGTCCTTGAAACGTTCTTGAACTTTTCTGAAAGATGGCTGAAAAGCGGTATCCAGTACCCAGTTTCCAGTAACACATTGAAATTGAGCACCAAGAGGCTAAGTTATTGGTGACGCTGAGTTTGAGCTGGGGTCGTTGGATGAGTGGTACGTTGGCACATTCTCTGGGCTGGCGGTAACTCAGAGCTGGCGCTGGATGGCCAATGCGGTGAGGTCGTCGTTGAGCGGGGCGGAGGAGCTTTCGACTCGAGAGATGAGCCCGCGGACGATGGAAGTCGGAGTGTTGCCGGCGGAATAACGAAGGTGATCGATCACGCGATCGGGCCGGAGTTCAAAATCGTGTCCGCGATGAACTTCGAGAATGCCGTCAGAGACGGAGAGTAGTGTGTCTCCCGGAGACAGGGCGAGCGTATCGGATTTGTAATTGGTCTCGGAGACGGCACCGAGAATGGGACCGCCTTCATGCAGCACGGTGACGCGCTGGTCGTTGCTCAAGAGAAAGAGCGGTGGACAGCCTCCGCAGCAATAGGAAACGTGGGAGTCGCCTTCCTTCATGCGAGTGAGAAGAAGACTGGTGAGCGGCACGCCGACGCGTGAACGATGGAACTCGTTGTTGAGGGTACGCATGATGGAACACAGACTGTCATTCGTCTCACAGGCGCGTCGCAGCAGGTCGATGACGTGAGTGAGCCACATGGCGGCGGAAAGTCCTTTGCCCATGAGGTCGCCGAGAGCGACATAGTGATAGGCCTGGTGCTGGAAATGCAGCACGAAGTCACCGGAAATGTGATTCGCAGCGGTGGTGGCCCAAGCGACGTCGAAATGGCTGAGGCGAAACGATGGCGGAGCAGTTAGTGCGTGATGCACATGAACGGCACCGGCGAGGGCTGGATTGGAGTTGGACTGCGAGCGCGCTTTTCGAGGGGACCGGAGCGAACAACTGCGGAGGCGGCTCGGCTTTTGTAATTGCATGATGGCACCTCAAGGGCAAGCACATTTCAACGCGGAGGAGCGGCGGAAGTCCTTGGAAGGGAATGGATTCGGGCTGAAATATTTCTGAAAAGCAGATCCCTCGCTGCGCTCGGGATGACAGTCTTAAGGGGGACTGGCGACACTAGGGTTAGAGCCGGGCGCTGCATCCCGACAGTCAATTCACCGTTTGGGCTACGCCAACTTTCCTTGGCGGCAGTGATCCCGGAGGTTGCTAACGGCGGGGCTGGCTATGGTCTAATATTCAGCACAGGAAACGAGTCATGTTTCGAATCTTGCGATATGCCGCACTGCTGTTGTTGCTGGTGACGGTTTCGGTCCCGCTGCCGCGGGTGTCAGCAGCCGCAAATCGTCTGGACGTCTTTGCCAAGTGCCTGTCGGCGAAGAAGGCCAAGATGTATGGGCTTTATTGGTGTCCGCATTGCGCCGAACAGAAGGAAATTTTCGGGTCGGCCTTCCAGTACGTTCAGTACGTGGAGTGCGGCGTTCCCGGCACGAAAAAGGAAACGGAAGAGTGCAAGGCGGCAGGCGTGGTCCATTTCCCAACGTGGGAGTTCTCGGATCACTCGCGGCAGGAAGCCGTGATGCAACTCGACGCACTCAGCAAGCACACAGGATGTCCGGTGCCATGAGAGACAAACTGGCCGTAGTGATCATCGTGCTCGCGATCATCGGCATTGGTCTCTCGGTGGATTCGCTCATCAACCACTACAAGAAGACGGCCACCGAGTTCTGCGACATCAACGA
>DASTGW010000461.1:0-3433 GCA_035718705.1 Terriglobales bacterium
ATCACGATAGGTCTGCTTACTCCCGAGCGAAGCGACGGGGTGCGATCGGGGGATATCATGTTGTTCCGGGCTTGCGATCACGCCGGGGCGCACTCGATCGGCGCAGCCGGAAGAAGGCGTAGAAATAACCGACCCAGAGGACGACAGAGAGGCCGTAGAAGATGATGGTTCGCACCGACCACAACGGCCAGGAACCAGCGGGGCCAATAGCGAGCGCGTTGGGATACCAGGAGAAGAGCGTGGAGCGCCACCGATTCCACATGAGGGTCACTTCGGTGTTGCGATCCTGCGCGGTCTGGGCGTCGTTGAAGATGCGGTCGCTGTTGCGCTTCAACCACCACCAGGAATCGTCGTTAGTTAGCTCTTCTCCCCTGTCGGACCGGTTGCGCATGTAGATGTATTGGATATCTGTCGTATTACCGCGGGCGTCCGGATCGCTGCGGCGTACTTGCGTTCCTGTGATGACGCCGGTTGTCCATGTTGGACGTGCGTATTCCCAGCTAAACCAGAGGGGGATACCCACCACGAGTGCAGCGATGGCCAGAACGGGAGCCGTCCTGCGCCATAAGATAAAGGCGAGCACGACAATCGCGAGCAGGACGATGTAACCGATAGAAAGCCAAGCTTGGAGCATTGCTTAAACCCAATCGCAGATAAGGCTCGAAACGGTCGAGCCGCAGCCGCCCCGCCCTCCTCACACACGCGGACAAGTTGGCGCGTGGCACTCTCGGGCCGTGGTACGAAATCACGCCAAGGCGAGGTCACAACACCGAACCACGTCTCAAAGACCTCGCACGCTTTGAGCTAGATGTTGCCGGACTCCCCACCGTGATCCGAGTCAGGCGCTTATTCCCAGAGCCTTCGATATGTCGGCGAGAGTCGCCTTCTCGGCATCACTGACTTTCACGCCCCCGATGCCAAGGAAACCACCCTCGGAAGAGGCCTCTGCTACGTTTTTGCTGATGGTCTGTAGCCACGCCTTGAAGCCGGCGGCATCTTGCGGAGCCTTGGCGTTCAGGATGGCTGACACTTCCTTCAGGTTGGCGAGCGACCGTTCAACCACGTCTCCAGGCTTCTTGGCCCCAGCAAGCTGCTGACGCAGTGCTTCCTGAACAGCGGCTCGCCCCTCCTTCGTCTCGAACTCTGAGACGACGGCCTTGACCAGTTCGTTGGCCCCGGCGTCCGACTTCGCTTTAGCCAGCGTTGAGCTGCTGGCGACCGCCTCTTTGAGCGCACCCAATAAGCCGCTTGGCTCGGTCGCCGAAACCGCCATGCCGGCCAACATCGTGCTCTCGAGAATCTTCGTCCACTCTTCCGGTTTAAAATTCTGCTTATTCGCCATGGTAACCTCCCTTACTCGATATAGCTTTCTTGCTCTTCCAACTAGATCAGACAAAGCCGCGCCGTTTCCGGCGTTCGCAAGATGAAGTGAAATAAGGGGAGTAACAGACCGACAGGTTTACGCCGTCTGCGCTGGAAAGGAAGCTGGAACGCGAAACACGCTGCATGTCGCACGCCTCCCCCGGAAGCTTAGCGGCAAGGCGCTCTTTTGACAATCAAGCGTCATGTACCCGGCGCACGTGCCAGTGCTTCTCGCTGCGGAGTTCATGGCGATCATTCGCCTTGGATCAGAATGGAACACTCCGCCCAACACCAATTGTCAGCAAGTTGCGAAAATTAGGTAGTCGGCTGCCCGCCAAGACTCCCGTAACCGGAACGCCTTTGCCGGACAAAATGCTTGTGACAAAGACTTTGAGTGTTGTCGTATTTCGCGAAGAGCGCCCAGTCACCACGATGGTATTCGAGATGTGCGACATAGCTAGCAGGCACCGTTTCCCCTTCGCTGGCACACTTTCGACAATTAGGTTCTTCGACTAACTTGTGCCGTTTGATGGTCTTCCAGACTGGTGACTTGTACCACGAGCGCCAAGGGTGCGCCGCTCCACGTGCGCTGTCCGCGCGACTTGCGAGATTGATGCCGTTCAGATCCATGGATATATCGTCTCACCTTACTTGGTTATTGGGCTAGTCGGCTCGAACCAACCGAGGGCTTTCGCTTTGCCGTAGGCCGCCCTCCAGGCCTCGGTGAGAAACTGCAACATATCTGAGTCGGGATCGTTCCGCATTTGGCTGAACGCTTCCAACATCGGTGAATGGGGGTCCCGACGATATGTCACGCAGTGGCCAGTTCCTGGCTGGCTGACGATAATATCGCGGTGACGCACTTCGACAGACAGGTCGGCCATCTTTCTGCTCGTTCAGTCGGGGCCGAGAGCGTGGCGCAGCGAGGAAGTATCTTCGCGTTAGCTCTCGGCCCCTACCAACGGTGACCGCGCCGCATTTCCCCCGTTCGCAGCAACGAACTCGGCGAGGCGTTGGTGGACGGATATTTCGGGTGACACTAATGTAGGGTCAACTCGGGGAAATACGGGGAGTTTCAAAAATGCGCCGATTACCAGCCGTCATCAATTCGCTGCTTGAGCAGCTGACGCGCGAGGCGCTTCTCAATCACATGGAGCCGATCCTAAAAGAAATCGGCGTCGATCACTTCTCGCTACACCGGCTATCGCCAGCTCCCGGCATCCCATTCGATGAGGTGAGCCTAGGGCAGCGCGTGCCGCAGCTCTGGGAAGACAACTTTCTTTACCAGGATGACCCCTGGTCTGACCCGATCTTGCAGAAGTGCAAGGACACCATTGATCCATTTTTCTTTAGCGAAGCGGCCGACCTAGCACGGCTGGAAAGAGCCAAGGGTTTTGGCGTTGGAGATTGCTTGGTGGTGCCAATAGCCGGCCCACGCGGGATAGTCGGCGCGGCGTGGATGGCTGGAGATCGAGAAAAGATGACCTTTTACAAGGTCGTGATCTCAGCCATAGCTTATGCCTGCTACTACCGATTGGAGCAGCTTGGTCCAACTCTTGCGACATTGCCGGAACAACCAGCATCCATTAGCCCACGCGAGCGGCAAGTGCTCGATCTCGTCGCGGACGGTTTGACTACCGCCGAGATTGGCTTGGAGCTTGGCATCTCCAAGCGCACAGCGGAATGGCATCTCGCGCGTGTCGTCAATCGACTAGGCGCGCGCAATCGCGTCCAAGCCGTGGTGCTTGCTATCCGAGACGGCATGATCACGGTTCACTAACTCACGCTTGCCGGCACCGCAGGTCCGATCAGCTTCGACTTCCGCGATGTGCCAATAGCAGACATTCAGTCAGGTGACTCCGACTGCAGCGAAAAACGCGGTTTGACTCGGTTGTGGGAAAGTCGCCTCCGGAGTTTTAATGCGGCGTACGAAGTCCGCCTTCCGGCTCCAAACAGAAGTCAATCGAGAAGTGACTGCGAACTGCGGCTAAGCAGGTTCCGGTGCCCCTAGCTGCCGCGCACTAACAGATCGTCGAACGCATGCCAGGTTGCGTGCCCGATCAGTGGGAAC
>DASTGW010000462.1:0-4120 GCA_035718705.1 Terriglobales bacterium
AACATGCGATCGCGCTTCGTCGACTTTCTTACCACCGACGGCGAGAAGCCTACGAGGCATCGCGACCAGGAGTTCGTCATGGACGCGAACACCTCGCGGGCCGACATCATGCGTTATTGGGAAGAGGGATGGCAGATCGTATTCGACACGATCAAGTCACTGAAGCCGGAGGACGTCGAGAAGACGGTCACAGTTCGGGGCGAACCGCACTCGGTACTGCAGGCCATCAATCGACAGATTGCGCACTATGCGCACCACTCCGGACAAATCCTGTTTCTTGCCAAGCACCTGAAAGGCAGCGAGTGGAAGACGCTGAGCATTCCGCGCGGCAAGTCGGAAGAGTTCAACTCAACCAAATGGAGATCGAAGTTCAAGGACGGCATCGCACTGGAACCGGAGAAGCGCTGATGCCTACTCCGTTCGAACGCTATCTGCGCTTGCTCGGAGGTCATACGGAGAGGCCGTCGGTCATCGCATTGAATGCGCTGGTGAAAGCGCATATCACTCGCGTGCCATTCGAAAACGTATCGAAGTTGCTTCTCTTTGGACGTGAGCACCAGGGACGAATGGCCACCGTGGAGGAGTTCCTCGATGGCATGGAGCATCATGACCTCGGCGGCACCTGCTACAGTTGCAATCCATTCTTTACCGATCTGTTGCAACACCTCGGGTACAAAGCAGAGCTGCGCAGTGCCGACATGAACACGCCTCATGTGCACAGCTCCGTTCGTGTGTTCCTGCAAGGTCGTGAGTATCACGTGGACGTCGGCAATGCCGCACCGTTTACATGCGCAGTGCCACTTGATGAACTGCCTTTCAAGTTCTCGCGTGGGCAGATGACATGGATTTTCGATCGCGCAGAAGATGGCAGAGTGCGCTGCACTGTCCTTTCGCGCGGTGAACGGGTTCACGGCTATCTGGTGAACGAGCAGAAGCAGTCATTCGAATTTTTCCGCGACATCATTATTGACTCGTTCCAGCCGGGACGGACATTTATGAGCCTGTTGCGGCTGGTACGAATCTTTCCTGAACATACGGTGGAATTGAAGGATCGAACATTGAGAGTTCATCGCGGCAGCCAGACAGTCGAGCGCACCATCGGCAACATGAACGACTTAAGGCAAGTCGTGGACACCGAATTCCTGATGCCACGCTGCCCGGTTGAGCAGGCGGTGGAGATACTGCAATCTGTAACCGGTACTGACTTCTTCGCCGATACCGCTGCCCGGAGTTTGTACGCGTGAGCCGATATTCGTTGGTGATCTTTGACATTGCCGGCACTCTGATTGAAGACCATAACGAAGTGGCCGACGCGTTCCTGGAGGCGCTGCGGAACAACGCTATCGAAGTTTCGGACACGGAGATCAAGGAGTGGAAGGGCAGTTCGAAGCGCGAGGTCATCACGCACTTCGTATCGCGACAGTTTGGCCCATGCCGGAATCAGGCACTCATCGATCGCATTTACAGTCAGTTCCGCTATCAACTTGAACAAAGGTATCGTCCCGAAAACATCGTGCCTATCGCAGGGGCAGAGAGCGTCCTGAAGACGATACGAGACCGAGGGATGAAGCTCGCGACCACGACCGGCTTCTATCGCGAGGTTCGGGATACGATTCTGCGAAGCGCAGGTTGGGACAAATGCTTCGACGCGAATGTATGCAGCGATGACGTCGCGCATGGCAGGCCCGCGCCTGACATGATCTTCCGCGTGATGGAGCTCACAGGGGTCACAGATCCGAAGCAGGTAATCACGATTGGAGATACGCCGCTCGACCTGCAATCCGGTTCGCGAGCAGGTTGCGGAGTGGTGGTTGGAGTATTAACCGGCATGCACACTGTGGAACGCCTTCAGCGCGAGCCGCACACGCACATTCTGCCGAGTGTCGCGGAAGTAACCTCGCTTCTGGATTGAAATCCAGAGTACAATTCGCGCGCTATGAAGCATTCGCGCGCAACCAATACCTTTCTCTTCGTTCTGGTTTTGCTTTTTGCCTTTTCTGCTCACGCGCAGACACGTAATTTCCACGTGCTGCTGAGAACGATGAAGACGAACATCCCGACGAAAGAAACGGCGAAGTCGTGCGTGATTGTCCAGGACAATGGCCAGTACCGCTACGAGGAACTGCCGGGCTTTGGGATGCCAACCCCACAGAACTCTAAAGTCTACGTTGGCAATCTATCGCCGGAGTTAAAAAAGCAGCTCGACTCGTTAGTGGACAAGAAAGACCTGATTTCGCTCGGCACGGTGAAACCGGCGCACTGGAAAATGCGGGTCCAACAGAGCATGGAACTGGTGTCGCTGAACGTGCGGCGCGGCGGCGCATCGGAGCAGGAATTGAACTACTTCGTTGCCGACAGCAAGGGTGCCATCCCGCCGCCGGTGCAGGCCTTCGTACCCTGGGCACAGTCGTTGAAGCGGCAACTCGGCGCTCCAGTGAAAGACGCGCAACCTGACATGTGCAAGGTGGCGGCGGCGGCGACGACAGCCCACTAATTTCATGCACCATCGATCGCCGGTAAGGGATGATGTTGCCGACAAGGGAGGACTTATGGTGCGCTTGAAGTCGGTAGGCGTGTTATCGGTCGCTAAGCTCGCCGCACTCATGTATGGCGGAATCGCTCTATTGTTCGTACCGGTCCTGGTGATTGTTGCCGCGGTGATGAGCGCAATGCCGCACCAGCAAGGACAGCCACCTGCAATCGTTTTCGTGGTATTCGCCCTGATTGCGCCGTTCTTCTACGCGGCCATGGGTTTCGTTCTCGGTGCTCTCAGCGCGCTAATCTACAATCTCGCGGCTGGCTGGTTAGGCGGCATCGAGATGCACTTTGAATCCGTGATGCCTGTGGCCCCTGTGCAACCCGTACAGCCTGTGGCTCCAACCACGTTGCCGCCGACCTCACCGCCGCTGCCACAGGCCTGAGTTGGCGTAGCGCCACATGCTAAAATTTAGTGTTTGTCCCCCGCGAACGCACGCTCTCTTGTGTCCTTCGGCACAGCAGGAAATCCCGCTTGGGAGCACACTTTTGCGCGCAGGACTTTGCGTGTAGACCAGGGAAGGAAGACGTAATGGCAGACACAATGATGGCGGTGGTAAAGCCCGAGGCAGCGCCGGGAGCGGACGTCCGCGAAGTGCGTATCCCGAAGTTCGGTCCCACAGATGTACTGGTGAAGGTCGATGTAGCGTCGGTTTGCGGCACGGACCTGCACATTTACAACTGGGACCATTGGGCACAGGGGCGCATCCATCCGCCACTCATTCCGGGACACGAATTCTGCGGACACGTGGCCGCGGTCGGCGATGAAGTGACGACGGTGAAGGAAGGCGATTTCGTGTCGGCCGAGATGCACGTGGCGTGCGGAAAGTGCTTGCAGTGCCGCACCGGCGAAGCACACATCTGCCAGAACGTGAAGATCATCGGCGTGGATGCGAACGGTGCATTCGCCGAGTATGTCTGCATTCCCGAGTCGAATATCTGGAAGCTTGATCCGGCGATTCCGAAAGAGTACGCGAGCATTCTCGATCCCCTCGGAAACGCCGTGCACACGGTGCTTGCTGGTGAGATCGCCGCGAAGACGGTTGCCATAACTGGATGCGGTCCCATCGGGTTGTTCGCAATTGAAGTGGCGCATGCGTGTGGAGCGACGCAGGTGTTTGCTCTCGAGACGAACGTCTACCGACGGAAGATCGCGAAGGAGATGAAGGCGGATTTTGTGATCGATCCTTCGACCGAAGACGCGAAGCAGATCGTGATGGACGCGACCGATGGCGTGGGCGTGGACGTTGTCCTTGAAATGGCAGGACATCCGTCGGCGATCCGAACCGGATTCGACATTCTGCGCCGGGGAGGACGCATCTCGCTGCTCGGCATTCCCTCCAAGCCAATCTCGCTGGACTTTGCGGACGACATCATCTTCAAGGGCGCGACGATCCAGGGCATCAATGGCCGCAAGATGTACCAGACCTGGTACCAGATGACCGCGCTGCTCAAGGCCGGCAAGTTGAACCTGCATCCGGTGATCACCGACAAGCTGGCGATGAAGGACTTTAACAAGGGCATGGAGCGCCTGCGGACCGGCGAGGCGAGCAAGATCCTGCTCTATCCGAACGGCAGCAAGTAG
>DASTGW010000463.1:0-18451 GCA_035718705.1 Terriglobales bacterium
GCCGGCAAGCAGAAACAGAATCCGCTGGTGCACGATGGTAGGGAGATTCTGCCGAACCTGGCGCACGTGTTTGGCGCCGACCAGAAGATGACGGTCTTCTTCGAAGTGTACGATCCGGGCAAAGCGAAGAGTACCGATGGCAAGGATACGAGGGGCGTGCGCGTGCTGGCGTCGTTGCAGTTCTTTGCCGGGAAAGTGAAGGTCTTCGAAACGCCGCTGGTGCAATCGAATTCCACGGCGGATCGGAAGGCGGCTGCGTTTCAACTCGATGTGCCACTCACCGAACTGAAGCCGGGCTGGTACACGTGCCAGCTTAGCGTTGTTGATGACGGCAGCGGAACGTTTGCCTTCCCGAGATTCCCCGTTCGCGTCGACGCGCGCCGCTAGTCCTTCAAAGCTTCTATTGTTTCCTTCAGGAGGGCGGCGTTCTTCGCGATGGCCGCTCGAAGAATGTCCGCTTGCTCCTGCCCGGTCTTCCAATCCTTCTTTTCTACCGCTTCCGTTAGTCCGGGTAGTTCGAGATGCGCGTAGGTGTATCGCGCAGCATAGAGGACGTGCTTGAACCACGGACGTCCGGGGATGCCGGCTTCGTTCAGCCAGTTGCGCTCGATTTGCATGAGGCTGTGGTTGGCGATTTGCAGCTTGGCTTCTGGAGCAGTCTGCAGCGCAGCGTTCAGGGTAGTTCCCTGCTTTTCGAGAGCAGCGAGGGATTCCAGTACCGGCTGTAGCTGCAGGTTCTGTTTGGCATCCGGTTTCAACGAGACTTCGATTACGAAATCGCGGATGTAGCGAGTGTAAGCCGCGACGTCGAGGGGAAGTGCATCGGCGTTGGCCAGGCGCATGGCTGTCACGCCCCAGAGTTGCGACATCAGTGCGTGATAGCGGTAGCCGGGATCGCCGAAGTGGTTCATCCAGAAGAAGTCGTCATACATGGAGTGGTAGACGCCGTAGGGGCCGTCGAATTGCAGGCCGATTACCGGAACGCCATCGTGGTTGAGGAAGACGGTATGGTCGGAGCCGCTGCCGATGCGGACGTCGCTGAGAGTGGCGTCAGTCACGGGAACTTTGCTTTTGGACTCGCGGCGTTTTTTCGTCGAATAGCGCTTCCAGGCTTCGTAGAGGGACGTCTTGGACGCAGGATCTTCTACCGATCGAGTTACTTCGACAAGAAACGGAGCGAGCGAACCGACGGCGCTGCCTTCAAAGTCGGGACCAGAGGTGGAAGAGTCGACGTTGAGGTAGGCGACGGCTTTTTGCTTGAGATCGTCGGCGAACTGCTCGCCCCACTCGGTGGATCCGGTGAGGCCCACTTCTTCTCCGTCCCAACTGCAGAACACGAGAGTGCGGTCAGGACGTGTGCCGTTCTTCAGGATGTCCCCGAAGGCGCGGGTCATCTCCATCATGGAGGCGGTGCCGCTGCTGGGATCGACGCCGCCGAATTCCCACGCGTCGCGATGATTGCCGAGGACAACCCATTCATCGGGGTGCTTGGTGCCGCGGATGCGAGCCTCCACGACGTAATTCGGCATGACGCGATTGTCCATATCGATCTTGAGGTGAACCTTGCCTTCGCCCCCGAGTCGGTATTTGATCGGAAGCCCCCCTTGCCATTCTTTCGGAGCGACAGGGCCACCCATGTTTTCGAGCAGAGGTTTGGCGTCTGCCCAAGAGAGCGCGACGGCCATGATCTTTGGCAGCGACTCGGCGTCTTCCGGTCTGATGTGCTTCGCGCCAGGAACAGAGGCCCAACCGGGAGTGAGCGGGTCTCCGGGAACGATGAAGTCGTAGGTGATGGCGCCGCGCTGAATGTGCGTCTCCGGGCCCCACGGACCGTCCGGGAAAACTTTGCCTTTCTTGTAACCGTCTTCAGCGGGATCGGAATAGATGAGGATTCCGGCAGCGCCCTCACGTTGCGCGGTAAGAGCTTTGAATCCGCGGTAGCTGTAGGGATTGGAGTAGCGGACGAGCACGAGCTTGCCGCGGACAGCGATTCCCTGCTTCTTCAGCAATTCGTAATCGCTTGGATTGCCGCTGTGGGCGTACACAATGGGCGCGGTCACATCGCCGGAGGCGGACATGCTGAGCCATCCCGAGCGGACGTTTGGATTCTTCGTGTCAGGGTCGACGTCATACGCAGCCTCGCGCAAAGTCGCCTTGTAGTTGACAGGGGCGACCATCTCGAGCGCAACTTGCTTCGGGAACGAGTTGAGCACGTCGTATTCACGGATGACGACGTCTTCGAGCCCCTGTTGTTTCCAGGTGTCAGCGATGTAGCGCGCGAGTTCGTTGTTACGTTCAGAACCGGCGGTGTGCGGCTCAGAGGTGAAATAGCGATGGAACTCGCGGGCGCGATCGGGGGAGATGTGGCTCTTGAATTGAGCTTCAACCTTGCGCTCGGCCATTGCGTGTTGGGGGCGGAAGCCCATGAGCGAACCGGTCTGCGCGGAGCAAGTGACGGAGATGACGACGATGACAGCAAGTTTGATTTTCATCGGTTCTGTTCTGTTTCGCGAATGGCATCGCGAAGTGTTTCGACGGCGTGGTAAATTTCGAATTCGGTAATGATGGCAGGCGGAGCGATCAGGATGTGATCGCCAAGAGTACCGTCGACACAGCCTTGCATCGGGTAAACGAGCACTCCGCGGCTGGCGGTGGCTGCAGCTACTTTCGGCGCGAAAGCGTCTCGGCGTGGAAATGCCTGCTTAGTCTCGCCATCGGCGACGAACTCAACCGCCCAGAGCAGGCCTCGACCGCGAACATCGCCAACGGAGTCGCAGTCCTTTAATTGCTCCAGTTCTTTGCCGAGAGTTTGACCGAGGGATGTGGCGCGATCGAGGAGTTTCTGGTCTTTCATCTCGCCCAGAACAGCGAGACCAGCGGCCGTAGAAACTGGATGCGAGTTGTAGGTGAATCCGTGGATCAAATTGCCGGAGCCATTGGCGATGGCATCGACAACTTTGGCGCTCGCGATGACAGCGCCGAGCGGCGCGTAGCCACTGGCACTTCCCTTCCCGACGACCATGATGTCGGGGGCTACGCCCCAATGATCGACGGCAAAATTGCGACCCGTGCGTCCGAAGCCGGTCATCACTTCGTCGGCGATGAAGAGAACACCACGGCGGGAACAAGCGTCTGCCACCCGCGGCAGATATCCATCCGGAGGAGCAACGGCTCCCAGAGTCGCGCCGCTGATGGGCTCTAAGATCATAGCGGCGGCTTCTTTTCCCATCTGATCGAGTGCGGCCTCCACTTCCTTCGCATAGTTCGTCGCGCAGTCGGAACAGCCATACACGCAGCGATAGCAGTACGGCGTGTTGACCTGCAGATCGGACTTCAGCATCGGCAAGTAGATGTCCCGGCGTTGCTTGTTGCCGGAGACGGCCATGGCACCGAGGGTTGCGCCGTGATAAGCCTGCTGGCGGCTGAGAATGCGGTGCCGCTGCGATTGGCCGATTTCGACCTGGTACTGGCGCGCCAGTTTCAATGCCGACTCGACAGCTTCCGAGCCGCCGCTGGTGAAGAAGACTGCACCGCCAGCAAAGTTCGGTCCAGCAAAGCGCAAGACCTCGTCGGCCAACGCAAGTGCCGGCTCACTCACGAATTGGGTGGTATGCGCGAATTCGAGCCGTTCGAGTTGCTCGCGTATGGCGCTGGCTATGTGTTGGTTGCCGTGTCCGATGAAGCTCACGACGGCACTGGAATGGAAGTCGAGATACTTCTTCCCGGCGGAGTCGAAAAGGTAAGCGCCCTCGCCGCGCACGACGATGGGATACGGCTTCAAGAATGACCGAGGAAAGTGAGCTGAACGCGTGCGCATGCAGATGATCGGACGCACGGATTATCAACACTGAACTGCCTGCGGTAAAGCGACAAAAAAAGAAGAGCCAGGATTGCTCCTGGCTCGGGGGAACTCAGTCAGCTTTAATTTGGTTCGTAGTGAATGGGGAGATACTTAGGCTCCCACATTGCCTGGCGCAGATTCTCTTCCAGGCCTTCAAGGATTTCTGCGTCCGCATACCCCTCTTTGACAGCTTGCCGAACCGTGGCACAAGCGACTGCCAACGAGCATTCACGAATGCGCTTGAGTTCCGGGAAGACGGCAGAGTCTTCGAGGTCCTGATCAGAAACCTTCTCGGCCAATGCCCGTGCGGCTTCGAGGAACATGGAGTCGGTGACACGCGCAATGCGGGCTGCGCTAATACCGAGGCCGACACCGGGGAAGATGAACGCGTTGTTGCCCTGGCCGATGCGGTGCTTTTTGCCTTTGTAGATAACCGGCGCAAAGGGACTGCCGCTGGCTACGATCGCACGCCCGTCTGACCATTCGATCGCTTCTGCGCCCGTGCACTCCGACTTCGAAGTGGGATTCGAGAGCGGGAAGATGATGGGCCGCTCGTTGAGTTTCGCCATCAGTTCCACGACTTCTTTGCTGAAGGTACCGGGAGTGCCTGAGGTGCCCAACAGAATCGTTGGCTTCACTGCGGCAACGGTTTCGAGCAAGGTAATGTTGTTGCGGTCTTTGCACTGGTAGTTTGCGACCTCTTCCACATCGCGCGCGTAGGTGGCCTTGAACTCCTCCAGGTTAGTGCGAGCTTTGGTAACGAGGCCGCGGCTGTCGACGGTCCAGATCTGCTTGCGAGCCTGTTCGAGCGGGAGTCCTTCCTGCACCATCGCGGAAGTGATCAGGTCCGAAATACCTTGGGCCGATGCGCCTGCTCCTGCGAAGACGACACGCTGGTCGCGCATGCGTCCCTTGGTAATGCGCATGGCGCTGAACAATCCGGCCACGATGACGCCAGCCGTACCTTGGATGTCGTCGTTGAAAGTGCAAAGCTTGTCGCGGAAGCGGCGGAGCTGGAAGATGGCGTTGCCCTTGAGGAAGTCTTCCCACTGGAGGAGCGTGTGAGGGAATACTTTCTCTGCGCATTCGACGAATTTGTCGATGAATTCCTGATATTCGGCACCGCGGACGCGCTTCTGCTTAAGGCCGAGATAAAGCGGATCTCTCAGGCGCTCTTCGTTGTCGGTGCCCACATCGAGTGTGATCGGTAAGGTGCTGTGTGGAGCGATTCCGGCACAAAGCGTATAGAGGCAGAGCTTACCGACCGGAATGCCCATGCCGCCCGCGCCCTGATCGCCAAGGCCAAGAATTCGTTCGCCATCGGTGACAACGATGACTGAAGGGTTAGCAATGTCGTTGTTGCGCAGAATGGCTTCGATGTGGTCTTTCTGGTGGATATTGATGTAGAGACCGCGCCCGCGACGATAGATGTGCGAGTACTTCTGGCATGCTTCGCCAACCACCGGGGTGTACACGATGGGCATCATCTCATCGATGTGCTCGAGCAGCAGACGATAGAAGAGAGTCTCGTTGCGATCCTGCAGGCCACTGAGATAGATGAACTTTTCCAGGTTGGTGGTCTTGTTGAGAAAGTTTTCGTAGGTGCGGTCGAGTTGCTGCTTCATGGTGCAGACGGTCGGCGGAATCAGGCCGTCGAGCTTTAACTCTTCCCGTTCACGCTGGCTGAAGGCGGTTCCCTTGTTGATCTCGGGAGACAGCAACAGGTTCCTGCCTTTGTCGGCCACGGAGATGTATTTCTGTCCGGTCGCCGGATCGATTTTGATTCCGAAATTCATGGTTGTGTCCTCTGAGCCAAAGGGGGCTATCGTTCTAAGTTCTATCGAAACAAGCAGATGCCGACTGTGACGCATGCCCCAGAACCACGTGATTCAGGTTGGTGGATGGGGCCGCGAGGAGGTTCGAGGTGGTAGTCCGAAATCACGCTAACCTGTTACGATTCATTGAAATGTGGGTAGCGGGCGTAGCCAGTTGAGGAATCGTTGAAGCAACTGCAGAACTACATTGACGGCCGTTTTGTGCCGGGTGTGGACGAGTTCGCGGACATCAATCCGGCGGACGGAAGCACTATTGCGACGGTCTGCGAAGCGGGACGGGAGCAGGTGGATGAGGCTGTTCACGCTGCGCGGACGGCGGTTGAAGGAGCATGGGGACAAAGCAGCGTCCGCGAGCGCGCAACGATGTTATATAAGGTTGCGGACTTGATTGAATCGCGCTTCGACTGCTTTCTCCAGGCGGAAGTTGCGGATACCGGTAAGCCCATCTCTCTCGCGCGAAGGTTGGACGTGCCCAGGGCGGCCGCGAACTTTCGTGTCTTCGCCGACATTGTTAAGACCGCTGGATTGGAGGCGTTCGAGACCGACACTCCTGATGGGTCTCGTGCCCTTAATTACACGGTGCGAAAGCCAATCGGGGTAGTCGGCATCGTGACGCCCTGGAACCTGCCATTGCTGCTGCTGACATGGAAGGTAGCTCCGGCACTGGCGTGCGGAAATTCCGTTGTAGTTAAACCTTCCGAAGAGACGCCATCGACGGCAACATTGCTCGCGGAAGTGATGCACGACGCAGGATTGCCAGCTGGCACTTTCAATCTTGTGCACGGGTTTGGGCCAGGCTCGGCAGGCGAGGCGCTGGTCAGCCATCCGGACGTGAATGCCGTGACTTTCACCGGTGAGTCGCGGACGGGATCGGCAATCATGAAGGCCTGTGCACCGACGGTGCGTCCAGTCTCCTTTGAGCTTGGCGGGAAGAATGCCGCGATCGTCTTCGCCGATTGCGAGATGGAAGAGACGATCAACGGCATCGCGGATGCCGTCTTTCTCAATACGGGGCAGGTTTGCCTTTGTGCAGAACGCGTGTACGTGGAACGTCGGATCTTCAACGAGTTTGTCGATCGACTGAAAGCGAAGGCTGAGAGCCTGAACGTCGGATGGCCGACAGACGAGCAAACCAACTTTGGTCCGCTGATTTCGGCGGAGCATAAAAAGAAGGTAGCGTCGTACTACCAGCTGGCGCGCGAAGAAGGTGCAACGGTTGTGACCGGCGGCGGTGTTCCCCAGTTCGGCGATGGCCGTGACAATGGCTTCTACGTTGAACCCACGATTATTACCGGTCTCGCGACGAATGCGCGCTGCAACTGTGAAGAGATCTTTGGCCCCGTGTGTCATGTAACGCCGTTCGATTCCGAAGAGGAAGCCGTCGCAATGGCCAACGACACCGAGTACGGACTGGCGGCGTCCGTGTGGACGAGCAACCTGAAACGTGGGCATCGCGTAGCCCGGCAGATGAACGTCGGCATCACGTGGGTGAACTGCTGGTTCCTGCGTGACTTGAGAACGCCGTTTGGCGGCGTGGGGCTCTCAGGAATTGGTCGTGAAGGCGGAATGCACTCGCTGAACTTTTATTCTGAGCTGAACAATATCTGTATCAAGATTTGAGGCACATGGATACTGCTGGCAAAGTGGTTGAGGGCAAGGCGAAACCACGCGGAAAGTTTCCGCATGTGAAACGCGCGGGCGATTTCTTGTTCGTGTCGGGCACGAGTTCGCGGCGCCCGGATAACACGATCGCCGGAGCGGAAGTCGATGCCATGGGGACTACAAAGCTCGATATCCGCGAACAGACGCGTGCGGTGATTGAGAATATCGCTGACATCCTCGCCAGTGAGGGAGCAAGTTTGCGCGACATCGTGGAGATCTCGACTTTTCTGGTCAACATGAACGACTTCGGCGGATACAACGAGGTCTATGGCGACTATTTCGATTACACTGGCCCCGCGCGCACAACGGTTGCGGTCCATCAGTTGCCACATCCCCATCTGTTGATCGAGATCAAAGCAGTCGCATACAAACCTGCGGAGAGATGAGCGTATGCCATCCATCACGTCCTTAAAAGCGTTCAATCTGCATAAGTGGATTGAAGAGAACAAAGACAAGTTGAAGCCCCCGGTTGGTAACGCCCAGGTGTGGGAAGACGGTGAGTTCATGGTGACCGTCGTAGGCGGTCCAAACGCTCGTCGCGACTACCACGACGATCCGACAGAGGAATTCTTCTACCAGCTGAAGGGCGACATTTTTCTGCGCCTGATCGAGAAGCCGGGTGATGCGCCGATCGAAGTTCCGATCCATGAGGGCGAAGTCTTTCTTCTGCCGAAGCACGTGCGGCACTCACCGCAACGCAAAGCTGACACGATCGGATTAGTGATTGAAATGCCGCGTCCAGATGGCGCTTTGGACGCCTTCGAATGGTATTGCCCGAACTGTCACAACCGACTCCATCGTGCGGAAGTTCGCCTGAAGAGCATAGTGAAAGATTTGCCGCCGCTCTTCGAACAGTTCTACAGCAATGAAGAACTGCGGCGTTGCAAGAAGTGCGGCACCGTCCATCCCGGACGTACTTAGGACTCATGCAGACAATCGACATCCATTCACATTTCTTCCCCCAGTCCTGGCCGGATTTCGGCCAGCGCTTCGGCACTTCCAACTGGCCATGGATCAAACATACAGAGCCAGGGAAGGCCGTGATCATGCTCGGCGATCGCGAGTTCCGCAAAATTTACTCCGCGTGCTGGGATCCCGAGTTGCGCCTGCAGGAGATGGATCGCGACAGCATTGACTTGCAGATCATCTCGGCAACCCCAGTGCTCTTTTCCTATGAGCGTCCGGCGGAGCATGCGCTGGAAGTCGCAAAGTGGTTCAACGATGCTGCTCTCGAGCTTTGTAGTCGCGGCAAAGGACGACTGAAAGCGCTCTGCCAGGTACCACTGCAGGATATCGACGCGTCGTGCAAGGAAGTTGAACGGGCGATGAAGGCCGGACACATCGGCGTGCAGATCGGCAATCATGTCGGCGAGAAAAACCTCGACGACTCTGGCATCGTTACGTTTCTGCATCATTGTGCCGACATTGGGGCTGCGGTTCTCGTCCACCCATGGGACATGATGTCGCGCGAACGCATGCCGAACTACATGATGCCGTGGACGGTCGCGATGCCAGCGGAGACGCAGTTGGGGATCGTGGCGATGATCCTGAGCGGCGCGTTCGATCGGCTTCCGAAGTCACTGCGGATTTGTTTTGCGCATGGCGGTGGAAGTTTCGCTTTCCTGCTCGGACGATTGCAAAACGCGTGGGAACACCATCCGGTGGCGAGGGGAAAGTGTGAGCTTGCGCCAGTGCAGTACACCGATCGCTTCTACGTCGACTCCGCGGTGTTCGATCAGCGCTCCCTCGAACTGCTGGTAGACAAGATGGGGGGCGACCGCGTGGTGCTTGGATCGGACTATCCGTTCCCTCTCGGCGAGGAACGCATTGGATCGCTCATTCGCGAGAGCCGCTTCAGTGCCGACATCAAAGCGAAGATGCTGGGCGGGAGTGCGGCGGAATTGTTTGGACTGTCGGTGGAGCCCCCGGTCGAGCGGAAACCTGAAGTGACACTTGGCTGTCCTGTGCATGCGCGTACCAATGGAACAGCGGCTTCGGGACCTGGCGAGCTGCTGACCTACAGTTCGTATCTCAAGATTCCCGAACTGCTGAACCTGCAGCACCTGCAGTCATCGCCCGAGCGGCACGATGAGATGCTGTTCATCATCATCCACCAGACATACGAACTGTGGTTCAAGGAACTGTTGCACGATTTGGACGCCGTGGTACGAAGCCTGCAGGCGGTGGCGCGTGGTCGTGACTCGCGTGACGAAGTTTATGAAGCCGCAAGACTGCTGCGCCGTTGCACGGAGATCATGCGAGTGCTGGTGACGCAGTTCACGATTTTGGAAACGATGCTGCCGACTCACTTTCTCGCCTTCCGCGGAAAGCTGGAGCCGGCCAGCGGATTCCAGTCGGAACAGTTCCGCGAGATTGAATTCGTATGCGGACTCAAGGACAAGAAGTTACTGCAACATCATGCACAGGATCCGCACGCGCAGGCAAGACTGCAGCGTCGGATGAACGAACCTTCGATTCACGACGCGCTGTTCGAGGCGCTGGAGTCGATCGGCAAGCTGCCGCGAGATGCTCGAGTCAGGGATGCGGAATTGTTTGAGGCGCGCGCTACTGCGATTCGCGATATCTACGAGGACGAACGCAATTATCGCGACTGGATCGACGTCTGCGAACGTCTGACGGAGTTCGATGAACTGGTGCTCGGCTGGCGTCTGCGACATATCCAGATGGTGGAGCGCACGATCGGCCTGCGTATGGGGACGGGCGGAAGCGAAGGATCGTCGTATCTCCGCACCACGCTCGACAAACGGTTCTTCCCCGAACTGTGGCAGGCGCGCACAATGCTGCGGCAGCCCGAATAAACAATGACGCAAAGCCACCCTGAAATCACGCTGATCGGCGCCGGGCTTGCCGGCCCACTGCTTGCGATCAGCCTGCAGAAGCGCGGCTACCCCGTACGCATCTACGAACGGCGCCCCGACATGCGTCGCGTGCAGATCAGCGCCGGACGATCCATCAATCTTGCGCTTTCGACACGTGGCATTCATGCATTGAAAGAAGCCGGGTTGTGGAGCGAGATGCAGAAGATCATCATTCCCATGAAGGGGCGGATGATGCACTCGGTCACGGGTGACCTGACTTTCCAGCCATACGGCAAAGACGAGACAGAGGTGATTAACTCGATCTCCCGCGCTGAGCTGAATATCGCGTTGCTGGATGCCGCTGAAGCTCACGGCGTGGAGATTCATTTCCAGCAAAAATGCACAGGCTACGACGCACGGTCGGGCAGTCTTTCACTGCGAGACGAGGCAACCGGAGAGGAGCGGGAGGTTGAGTGTGAGATCGTGATCGGCACCGACGGGTCCGCCTCAGCGATTCGCACGGAAATGTTGAAGGCTCCCCGCTTCAACTTCTCACAACAGTATCTCAACTACGGCTACAAGGAGTTGACCATTCCCGCGACTGCGGATGGGAATCATGCCATCGAGACGCACGCGCTGCACATCTGGCCGCGCGGGTCATTCATGCTGATCGCACTTCCCAACATCGACGGAACGTTCGCCTGCATTCTCTTTCTGCCATTCGAGGGCGAGAACAGTTTCGAGTTGCTGACGGATGAACGAACCGTTCGGGCGTTTTTTGAAGGCAAGTTTCCGGATGCGATGGCGCTCATGCCGAACCTGATCGAGAATTTCTTCTCCAACCCGACGGGTTCAATGGTGACAATCAAGTGCGACCCGTGGCATCACGGAAACGCACTCCTGTTGGGCGATGCCGCCCACGCGATTGTTCCCTTCTTTGGACAGGGATTGAACTGCGCGTTTGAAGATTGCAGCGTGCTGCTCGAGTTACTTGAACTTAATCCCAACGACTGGCCACGAGTGTTCAACGAATTCGAACGCGCCCGCAAGAAGAACACGGACGCGATCGCTGATCTTGCCATCGAGAATTTTGTCGAGATGCGCGACCGAGTCGCTGATCCTCGGTTCCTGTTCCGTAAGAAGGTAGAACTCGCACTGGAATCGCGTTTTCCTGGGCGGTTCGTGCCCAAGTACTCCATGGTCACGTTTCATCGCCTCCCGTATTCGATCGCGCAATCGCGTGGACAGTTGCAGGACCGAATGCTGAATCAACTCTGCGACGGAATCGATCGAGTGGAAGATCTCGATTGGAGCAAAGCGAGCATGCTTGTGCAACAAGAACTCTCGCCCATTGGAGACATCCAATGAACGCGACCGGGATCGATCTTTCGCCAGGGTTCGCTGTGTCGTCGGATGCGAACGATCCGCTAGCGTCATATCGTGAGCAGTTCCATTTTCCCAGGGCTGCAGACGGTTCCCGCGCCATCTACCTCTGCGGACACTCATTGGGCCTGCAGCCGAAACGCACCCGCGAGTATCTTGAGCAGGAATTGAAGGACTGGGCTGACCTTGGTGTAGAAGGACACTTTCACGGGAAGCATCCTTGGATGCCGTATCACCGGTTGCTTGCGGAGAAGACGGCGCGGCTGGTTGGCGCGACGCCCGAGGAAGTTGTGGTGATGAATTCGCTGACGGTGAACCTTCACCTCATGATGGTTTCGTTTTACCGTCCGACATCGACGCGTCACAAGATCCTGGTGGAAGGAGGCGCGTTCCCTTCCGATCAATATGCGGTGAAGTCGCAGATTCAGTTTCACGGGTTCGATCCTGCAAAATCGCTGATCGAACTTGTTCCGCGAACTGGTGAGTTCATCCTGCGAGACGACGACATTCTGCAGACCATAGAACGCGAAGGCGATTCGATTGCCTTGATCATGTTGGGCGGCGTGAACTATGCCACCGGACAGGCGTTCGACATGGCTTCGATCACCAAAGCTGGTCACGCGAAGGGCGCTGTGGTTGGATTCGATCTCGCTCACGCCGCCGGGAACCTGCAACTGCAATTGCACGACTGGGGGCCGGATTTCGCTGTCTGGTGCAGCTACAAATACTTGAATGGTGGACCAGGCTGCGTTGCTGGATGCTTTGTTCATGAGCGACACTCCCGTAACTGGGAGCTTCCTCGCTTCGCCGGTTGGTGGGGTCATGACGAAGGCACGCGTTTTCGGATGGGCCCTGACTTTCAACCGATGACAGGCGCGGACGGCTGGCAACTGAGTAATCCGTCGATCTTGTCCATGGCTGCCCTTCGAGCTTCGCTGGACATCTTCGATGAAGCCGGAATCGAGAACTTACGACAGAAGAGTGTGTCGCTGACAGCTTATGCAGAAGCCCTGCTTCGGCAGAGCGCAACCCATGGCTTCAGCATTATCACGCCCAGCGAACCGCATCGGCGAGGCGCACAACTTTCACTTCGTATACCCAGGAACGGTCGCTCGGTCTGCGATGCACTGGCGTCGGAGGGCATCCTCTGCGATTGGCGAGAGCCCGATATCCTACGCGTCGCGGCGGTGCCGCTGTACAACAACTATTCTGACGTTCATCGCTTCGTGCAGCGATTCACAGCGCTGTTGCACCAAAATCGGTGATTTGCGGAATCAGATTCAACGCGAACTCATCTAATTAGCTTGTCTCATGGCACATCATCATCATTTCGGGGGCGGCGAGCCGCGCAAATCGAATACTCCGGTATTTAAGGCTTTGCCTGAAATCTGGAAACTGATCCAGCCGCGAAGGACCCTGCTTCTGCTGGGGCTGGGACTGATGGTGATCAACCGTGTTGCCGGACTGGTTCTACCCGCCTCGACCAAGTTCCTGGTCGACGACGTCATCGGTAAGCGCCATATCAACCTGCTTTACCCGCTGGTCGGAGTGGTCCTCTCGGCTACCGTAATCCAGGGGCTGACTTCCTATGCTCTGACGCAAACGCTGTCGAAGGCCGCGCAACGGCTCATCACTGAATTGCGCAAGCAAGTGCAGGAGCACGTTGGACGTCTCCCAGTCTCCTACTACGATGCGAACAAGACAGGCACATTGGTAGCTCGCATCATGAGCGACGTGGAAGGGGTCCGAAACCTGGTCGGCACAGGGCTGATCGATTTCGTCGGCGGACTACTGACCGCACTGATCGCGTTTGTTGTGCTGGTACGTATCAGCCCTACGATGACGGGCATCGCGTTCGCTTTCCTTGCGGTATTTGGATTCGCGCTACGCAAGGCGTTCCGCGTGATTCGGCCTATCTTCCGGGAACGCTCGAAGATCAATGCCGAAGTCACAGGCAGGCTGACCGAATCGCTCGGCGGAGTTCGCGTGGTGAAGGGTTATCACGCGGAAGAGCGTGAGCACGGCGTATTTGCAGCGGGCGTCGAACGCCTCTTGCGCAATGTGTTTCGCACGCTCACAGCCAGTTCGCTGATGAGCCTTTCGTCGGCAACGCTGATGGGCGTAGTGGGCGCAATCGTGATGCTCATGGGCACACAGCAGATCCTGGCCGGCAAACTCACGCTCGGCGGCTTCTTCACCTATACGATGTTCCTGGGCTACCTGGCCGCGCCATTGTTCCAGGTGGTCGGCATAGGCACGCAGATCACCGAAGCGATCGCGGGACTGGAGCGCACTCGCGAAGTCCTGAACGAAAAGCCTGAAGATCAGGATCCGCGCAGAACTGTGTCTCTGGAGCATGTGGAAGGTGAGGTTGAGTTCGCAGACGTGACGTTCGCCTATGACGCGGACAAGACCGTTCTTCACGATGTGAGCTTCCGCGCGCAGCCGGGAACGGTCACTGCTCTCGTTGGATCGTCGGGATCGGGCAAGTCGACGATTATCGGGCTGATTGCGGCATTTCATAATCCGAATCACGGCAAAGTCCTGGTGGATGGCGTGGACCTCTCGACGGTACGCCTGGATTCCTATCGTCGCTATCTGGGCGTGGTGTTGCAGGATTCGTTTTTGTTCGACGGCACCATTCGCGAAAACGTGCTGTTCTCAAAACCTAATGCCAGCGAAGAAGAACTGATGCGGGCTTGCGCCATCGCGCGAGTGGATGAGTTCGCCGAGCGTTTCGAGAAGAAGTACGACACCATCATCGGCGAGCGCGGAGTGAAGCTTTCCGGTGGCCAGAGACAACGTGTTTCTATCGCGCGGGCGATTCTTGCCGATCCACGTATTCTCATCCTCGACGAAGCAACTTCTAGTCTCGACTCGGAGTCGGAGGCGCTGATCCAGGAAGGACTGTCGTACCTGATGCGTGGACGCACGACCTTCGTGATCGCCCATCGCTTGTCGACCATCCGTCGTGCGGATCAGATCCTGGTTGTTGAGGCAGGTCGTATCGAAGAACGCGGGACTCATGAAGAGTTATACGCGCTCGGCGGGCGTTACTTTGACCTCTACACCCGCCAGCATGGACTGGAGAATAACCTCTTCCTGGCGCCCGGTGAATCGGAAGCGGCGGATGAAGAAGTCGAGACGAAGAATGCTTCTCCCTCAGCCGATATTGATGCGGTTCGTATCCTTCGCGGCGAGTCCTAATCCTCATTCCGTAATAGATGTCTTATTCGATGGGCCGCCGTCTTTGATGTAGACGGTTTTGATGTTTACGAATTCGCGGATACCGAACGCTCCCAATTCCCTGCCATAACCCGAATGCTTTACGCCACCGAAGGGCAATCGTGGATCGGATGCCGTCATCGCGTTCACGAACACCATGCCACTCTCGATCTCGTTGATGAAGTAGTCGCGTTCAATGGGATCATTGGTCCAGACACTGGCGCCAAGCCCGAACTGCGAATCGTTGGCAATGCGGGCTGCTTCCTGGGCGTCGCGCACAACGAACAGCATCGCAACGGGACCAAAGAGTTCTTCGTAATAGGCTGAAGATCCGGGCTTGATGTCGGAAATTACGGTCGACTGGAAGAAATTTCCTATCCCTTCGACGCGCTTCCCACCGGTGAGAACTTTCGCTCCGGACTTCGTCAGATCCGCGATCTGTCGTTCCAGATCACTCACCATCGCAGGAGTAGCGAGCGGACCAAGTTGGGTTTCGTCCAGCATGGGATCGCCAATGCGGAGTGACTCCATGCCCTTTACGAACCGTTTCTGAAACTCGTCGGCAATTTTCTCGTGTACGAAGAAGCGTTTTGCCGCAATGCAAGATTGCCCATTGTTGATCACTCGAGCCTGCACCGCGACTTTGGCCGCCTCTTCGAGATTCGCACTGGGCATCACGATGAACGGGTCCGATCCGCCGAGTTCAAGCACCGTCTTTTTGATATTGGTTCCTGCCTGGCGCGCTACCTGGCTGCCTGCAGGTTCGGAACCGGTGAGGGTGGCGGCCGCGATACGAGGGTCGTCGAGTACTTTTTGTACTTTGTCGGAACCAATTATGAGCGTCTGAAACACTCCTTCGGCAAAGCCTGCTTCTCGAAAGATTTCTTCAATGGCCAGAGCGCACTGCGGAACGTTGGAAGCATGCTTGAGCAGTCCGACGTTGCCAGCCATGAGCGCCGGCGAAGCGAAGCGAAACACCTGCCAGAAAGGAAAATTCCACGGCATCACTGCCAGGACAATTCCAATGGGCTGATAGTGAATGTAGCTGCGCGTGGCGTTGGTCTTCACGTCTTCATCCGCAAGAAACGCTTCAGCATGCTCAGCGTAATAGCGACAGCCTGTAGCACACTTCAGTGCTTCGGCGCGCGCCGACTCCAGCGTCTTGCCCATTTCGAGCGTCATCAGGCGGGCGAACTTCTCGGCATCGTTTTCCAGTATTTCGGCCGCGCGGTTCATGCAACGAGCCCTGTCGGCGAAGGACGTCTTGCGATGAATCTGGAAGGCACTCGCGGCGGCTGCAATTCTCTTTTCTATATCCGAGTCGGAGAGCGGTTCGAAACGCTGCTGGACTTCACCACTGGCGGGATTGATGCTGGCAATCGACATATTTCCATTATCTCGCGACAACGAATCACGCTGCGCACACTCGCCAGAATTTCAGTAAACGTTTCCAGCAAATTTCCGATAACTTCCATAGGTGCGCTTGCATGCTGTACGTCGGCAGACAACCGATCCTCGATTCGCAGCGCCGCCTGGCGGGACACGAACTCCTCTACCGGAGCTCCAACGACAACTGGTGTCCACCAGATGACCCCGATTTGTTGTGCAAGCGAACCATGGATACGGCTGTCCTGTTTGGACTGGACACGCTGAGCTCTGGCCACAAGCTGTTCTTGAATTGCACCCACGACGTGATAGTCGGTGGCTTTCCCACGTTGTTTCCCTCCGAATCCACGGTGATTGAGATTCTTGAAACCGTAATCCCAACGGCAACTCTGGTCTCCGCGTGTCGTGAACTAAAGGAGAAAGGTTACGGCATAGCGCTCGATGATTTTGTTTACTCTGCCCAGTTCGATCCGCTGATCGAAATCGCGGACTACATAAAGGTCGATGTGCGCTTGACGACACTTGAGGAATGCGAGGCTCTGGCGCGCAACTTTCTCGCGGGGTCGCGATGTATGTTGGCGGAAAAGGTAGAGAGTGAAGAAGAATTTCACAACCTAAACGCGATGGGCTTCAGCCTGTTCCAGGGTTATTTCTTTTCCAGGCCCAAAGTGCTCTCGACTTCAAGGATCGACGGATTTGAGCCGCAACAGTTGCGGATCTTTGAGCTTCTCTCGCGGCCACAACTGAACGTGGTCGACCTGGAGAGTGTCATTAAGGCCGAACCGGCACTGTGCTTCCGTCTGCTTCGTTACCTGAACTCACCGGTTTTTTGTCTGCAGTCAGAAGTACGCTCCATTCTGCAAGGGCTTCTGCTCCTGGGCGAAACGGCGGTCCGAAAGTGGCTGATGCTAGTGTGCAGCGTGATCTCAGGCGCACGGCCTCAAAAACGCCTGATTTTACAGACCGCGCTTGTACGCGCTCGATTCGCAGAAATGATGGCGCCTTATTTCGGAGTAGAAAGCTCCGCTCTCTTTATCGCCGGACTCATGTCGATGATGGATGCCATCATGGACAAGCCATTGCCGATCATCCTTGAGCAGGTAGCTATTTCTGAAGACATCCGTCAGGCGTTGCTGGGCCATGAAAACGGTATAAAGAAGTGCCTAAATCTGGTCGTCGCTTACGAGGCTACTGACTGGAATCTATGTGAGAAACTTCGGCCCGCTCAAGTCTCTTCCGAACAACTCTCAGCGACCTATGTGAACGCCGTGCAATGGGCAAATGAATTCGCGGACCTTCCCTGAGAATCGGGCAAGCGAGGTTGCACCGCAACCGACAGCCGACATTTTCCTGATCCGCGCCGCCGCACTATTTAATCTGAAGGATCTGCAAAGGGGTCACGGAAGAACTTGGAGCAGTTTTCAAAACTGCGATGGCGATCCTCGCGCAGCCAAGCCAGGTGGCTTGCTGGCAGCGAGTACGCGATGACTGAAGCTTTTGCGCCGCGGTACACCCCCCGGGGGTATCCGAGTCTCTGGAATCAATGACTTAAGGGGATACTTTTCTGTAAAGTTCCGGGAATCATAGAGTTGCAGGTAAAGTTCCGGGAATCAGATACTTACCGAATATTGTTAAAGAACGATAGTGAGAGAGCCTGAGCTCCCCTATTTTCAGAATAGCAATTTAAGGTAAGGGCTATGCCAAATTGAGAGAAATAAAGTTTTGACGAGGTGTTTGGCGTCCCCGACGGGATTCGAACCCGTGTTACCGCCGTGAAAGGGCGATGTCCTAGGCCGGGCTAGACGACGGGGACGCTTACTAGGCTGGATAAACCGGCAGCTACAACTTGAAGATGGTATCAGCCAGTGTAAGTGCCTGTCAAAAAACAGTCGTTGATCATTGGTTGGGAGTCGTTAGTCAAAACCTACCACGGTAGCTTCATCGTCGAGACGTAGTCCCCGAGAGCTTCTTCCCATGATCGCGGCTCTCGAATTCCCGCAGCGCGCAGGGCTTTCATGTCCATGATCGAATATTTCACGCGCGGGCCGGGACGCTTCATTTTATCCATCGGCTTGCCAATGATGTTCTTCGAATCGAGTTTCGTCAGCTCTGCGGCGCGCACGGCGAGGTCGTAGCGGGTGCAAGCGCCACGGTTGCATAGATGATACGTTCCGTACTTCTTCGACGCGAAAACATCAAGCATGGTGCGCGCGGCGTCGATGGTGTAAGTGGCCGAGCCAAGCTGATCGGCCGCCACTGGATAAGGCTCGTTTCCCATCAGCTTGCACAGGCCCTTGTTC
>DASTGW010000464.1:0-3274 GCA_035718705.1 Terriglobales bacterium
CGGAACTGGGATTTCGTGGATCGGTGAATCCCGTGGAATACACCGCACCCCCGGAAGCGAAGCGATAGCATCGGGCCATTGATGACCGGGCCATCGGGCGATTCAAAACCCGGGCCCTTTACTTCTTCACGATATCGTCCATGGGGAACGATTTCAGCGTAACCTCGCGCGATTTTCCGCTCGGCTTGTCGAGGCCGTTATCCACGTACTGAAACAGCTTGCCCTTCAGGATGTGGAAGCCTTCCTGCGAAGGCATTTTTGAGTTGTTCTGCTCGACCTTGCCGAAGAACTCGTACCAGATGCCGTGCAGCGACTTGGTTTTGAAGTGAAGCTGGTCGCCTTTCAAGTCGGCTTCCTGGAACATGTGATCAAGAACAGCGCCTTTATCGCTTTCGGTGTCGCCGAGGCGTGAGACGAAGCCGGTCAACCGGTTACCTTCCTCCACATCGATCTGGACGAATTCGCCTTCCTGCAGAAAGCTGTACATGCCGGAGATGTTGTCAGGAGTGGACGATTTCTGGCGCGCGTGACCCAGCGACACCAGCGCGAGCAGCACGAGGGAACACAATGCTATTGGCTTCATGGGGCAGAGTTGCTGACGCATATTAAAGCACGAAACAGCACTGGAAGTTACTCCGTTGTTCCACGGGGCTGTCCTACGGTACATCCCCTAAGAATGGCCTCAGATGCGGCGGGGCAGAGTTGAAGCTGAACTATAATTTCAGGAGCAACTCCACTGGTGCTTGATGGTCCTCGGTCCGGGGGAAAAAACAGTTGTCGCAAGCTCGCCCGCCTCTGAGCCCGAGCTTCGCCTCCTGACAGAGCTTCGTCCGTGGCACCAGGTTTTCTTCGAAAATCTCGCCGATACACTACTCCGCCGCACCACACCGCATTACTGGTCGCGTTATCCGAATGCCGATTTCTGGCCCGACGTTTTCGTACAGCGCGGCGTGACGTGGTCACGCATGCGCCAATCCGGTCTGGCGCACGTGATGGCGTTGCTGGTTATTTATGGATTCTCAACGGTCTGGGTTTCGGATCACCAGCGGCATCCCGAAGTTCGCCTTCATCCAGTGATTCACTACGACCTCTCTGAGTATCTGCCGCCGATGGATACAGGAAGTCCGCCCGCGCCAAAGGAACAAAAGGGCCAGCCGCTGCTGGCCAAGCAGAAGATCATTTCGCTACAACCGAACGCGGACAATCGCGAGCAGACGATCATCTCGCCGGTGGACGTGAAGCTGCCCACCAACATTCCCATGCCGAACATCGTGGCATGGACGCCGACGCCGGGCGTGCCTGCAGCATTGGCCGCGCGTGAGACGTCGCAGCTGAACCTTCCGCGGGTGCCGCTCGACATCATCAAACCTGCACCGGACCCGATGCAGCGCGACATCTCGAAGATGAACGTCGCGGGCGCCAATCAAAAAGTGATTGAGCCACCGCCCGACGCGCGCGACTTGCCCAATCGCCAACTGGATGTGGAGGCGCGTGTGATTGAGCCGCCCCCTTCTGCCGACCTCGACAAACTGGCGAGACGGAGCATCAATGCACCGATGCCCTCTGTCATCGAGCCTCCGCCGGACGCGAACGTCACACGGAACATCGGTGCCATGAACATCGGCCATATGCAGCCGACGGTTGCCGCGCCGCGAATCCCGGTGACCGAACAGCGAGCGGAAATCACGTTGGCGCCGTCGACGCGAAGTGGACGCGGAGCAGCAGGCGGCGCGGACTCCGGTGCTGTGGCTCCGCCGATTAGCCCTGTCGGCGGTGGCATGCAGGGTGCAGCCAATGCAGGGCAGTTGATCGCCTTGAACCTGCATCCGGCGATTCCCAATGGACCTGTTAGCGCTCCTCCCGGCCGGCGCGCAGGTGAGTTTGCCGCAGGGCCAGAAGGCACGAAAGATGCACCCGGAACGCCGGATATCAAAGGCGGCGGAACAGGTGCAGGCGGAAGCGGAAAAGATGCAACAGGCGCGGGAAAAGGAAACGGCAGCTTGCCCGCAGGGATCACCATCGGAAGTGCTCCCGGTGCACCTACGGGTTCGGCCGTGATTGCCGGTGATCCTGCTCATCACGTGCCCAATGTCAACGACGCTGCCAAACAAGTGATGCTGGCGGGAAACCGCCCGCCGCGCGTCGGTGAGCTTCCGCGTGATGACAGCCACATGCCCGATGCGCCGAAAATCGAAGAGAACCGCATCTTTGGGGACAAAAAAATCTACACACTCGCGCTCAATATGCCGAATCTTGTATCGGCAGGTGGAAGTTGGATCATCCGTTTCGCTCAACTCGACGATGATCATGTTGCCGGCCAGGTGAGTGCACCAATCGCGATGACGAAGGTCGATCCGGCGTATCCGGCGGAGTTGATACGCGGACATGTCGAAGGCACCGTGGTGCTTTATGCAATCATCCATAAGGACGGTACCGTGGGCGAAGTGCGCGTGATTCGCGGCGTACAGGGAAGGCTAGATGAGAGCGCGCGCACGGCTCTGGCACGTTGGAAATTCCGACCGGGCACCAAGAATGGCCAGGCCGTCGATCTCGAAGCCGTAGTTCAGATTCCCTTCAAGTCAGCTTCGCGCCTGCCCTTCTAAGGTAAGATTCGCAATCTTCGCCAAGCACCGTTTGCGCATCAAATCCAGAAGCATCCACGGATCCAGCTTCGCGGATTGCAGTACTCTCATCGCGAGGTACCCATGGCAGCGACAGTAAAGATCCTGTTCGTGGACGATGAGCCGGCGATACGAACATCCTTGCCGGCGATCCTGAGACTTCATGGGTTTGAAGTCACGGCAGCCGGCTCAGTCAGCCAGGCTTTGCAAGCTATCGGCACGCAGTCGTTCGACGTACTCATTTCCGATCTCAATATAGGCAGCCCGGGAGACGGCTTCACCGTGGTGAGCGCCATGCGCCGCACGCAGCCCACTTGCGTGACCTTGATCCTCACCGGCTATCCCGCATTCGAGAGCGCCTTGCAGGCCATTCGCAGCCAGGTGGATGACTACCTCATCAAGCCGGCCGGGGTGGAGAAGCTTGTTGCCGCGATCGAAGAAAGGCTTCGCGATCGCCAGCCACATCGCCTGGTTAAGTTGAAACGACTGCCGGAAATTCTTCGCGAAAACGCGCAAGATATCGCCGATCACATCCTGCGCGACGAACGCCGTCTACTTCAGGCGCCGCGCGTGCACCTGAGCGAGGAAGAGTGCCGCGACAACGCATTGCAGTTTGTCCTGAGTCTTGCGGAGCAGATGGAGCGATCGAAAGG
>DASTGW010000465.1:0-3496 GCA_035718705.1 Terriglobales bacterium
GTGCTGGTGCCGATCGACGGGCTCACGGCCAAAGACCTCGAAGCCGAAGCTGCGCACGATCCGGTCGAGACGCCGATCGAGGCGGCGAAGCACAAGGCGATCGAGGTCGCGACGTTCCGTAATGACGGCGTTTACTCCGACGGACGACATCCGGACGAAGTCCGCTTCTCGAAGACGGCCGAAGAGGACGTGCAGCGCCGCGACTTCACCATCAACGGACTGCTGCTCGCTCCGCTGAACAACGACCAGGTTCTCGACTACGTTGGCGGACGCGCCGATCTCGAAGCGGGCGTGATTCGCACCATCGGCGACGCGGAACGTCGCTTCACCGAAGACAAGTTGCGCATGCTGCGAGCGGTGCGCTTTGCCGCGCGATTTGGTTACGAGATCGAGCCGCAAACCATGGCAGCAATTCAAAAGCAAGCTCCGCAAATTCACCAGGTCAGTCGCGAACGCATTCGCGAAGAACTCACCAAGATGCTCGCCGAAGGTCACGCCAAGCGAGCCTTCGAAATGCTCGATCAGTCGCGTCTTTTGCACGAAGTGCTGCCCGAAATCGAAAAAATGAAGGGCGTGGAACAGCCGCCGGAGTATCACCCGGAAGGCGACGTCTTTGTGCACACGCTACTGCTGCTCGACCAACTGCCGCCGAATCCTTCGCGCACGCTGGCGTGGGGCGCGCTGCTTCACGATGTCGGCAAGCCGCCGACGTTCCGGGTGGCGCCGGACCGCATCCGCTTCGACGGCCACGTCGAGGTCGGCGTCGCCATGGCGCGCGACATCTGCCACCGGCTGCGCATGTCGAACGATGACACCGAGCAGATTCTGGCGCTGGTGAACAACCACATGAAGTTCGCCGATACGCCGAAGATGAAAGAGTCGACGTTGAAGCGCTTCATGCGCCTGCCGCAGTTCGACGAACACCTGGCGCTGCACCGGCTCGACTGCCTGAGCAGCCACGCCGACCTGTCGCTTTACGACTTCGTGCGGCAGAAGCAGGCGGAGACGCCGCCGGAGGAAATCCGGCCGGAGCCACTGATTGACGGCAACGATCTGATCGCCTTGGGCTACCAGCCAGGCCCTCTCTTCCGCGAGATCCTAGCGGCCGTGGAAGACCAGCAGCTCGAGGGGAAGCTGACCAACCGGGAGGGGGCGCTGGAATTCGTAAAATCGAACTTTGCAGTCTGACCCCTCCCCCCCGGATCTCTGGAATCAACGACTTACAACGAAGATGCCGCAGTTCTTGTTGAAGGCAAACGACTTACACGTAAGTTCGAGATTCTAAGGATTTTACGGGACAGACGATACCCCCTCCCCCGGTGACCATGATTCTAAAGGAGTTATTTCGCGGACCAACAAAACAAACGACTTAAGTAGCCAGTGCCAATTTTCCGTGTCGGTCGTCGGTTTCGGAACTCCGGCTGTCGAATCTGGTCTTCAAAGACCAATCGGAAAAAGCAAAAGGTGGCGAGACGAAAAATGCGTCTTCACCACCTTACATTCTTAGGATACCAAGATTGGGTAGGCTACTGCGCCAAATCCGGGGAAATAAACCTCGCGCCAACTTCCAGATTGGGAAGGCTTAGCGCTTGACCATCCAAAGTGCGCAGACAACGGCTGTGACCAGCATGACTGCCACGGTGATCGCGTCCCAGGCCCGGCGTTCCCAACGTTCTTCTTGAACCTTCATACGTAAACTCATAACCACCGCTCCCCCACGAGCGGAACTGCTTTAATGCATGCCGGATACTGCGCCCAGTCTGCGAAGAAGGCAACCTGACGGAAGTAACCTGACCCAACATGATTACGGTCATGCTCCGAAGGGGCTAGAGAAGGCGAGCAGTCAGCGGTCAGCGGCCAGCAAAAGCTCGTGACTCGTGGTTCGTGACTCGTCCACTATCCGCTGTTCACTATTCACCTCTATTGCACCCTTTCTTTTGCCTCTTCTGGAACTACCTCCAACGTTAACTTCTGCGTCGCGCGGATGACGGTGAACTGGCTGCGGCGATTGATGCGGCTCTCGGTCAGGGTGCGCTGCAAGTCGTCCACACCTGTTATCGGCTGATTCTCGCAAGTGATGAGCAGGTCGCGAGGGCGAAGTCCGGCGCGTTCAGCGGGACTGTTGGGCTCGACGGAAATCACCAGAACGCCTGCTTCCTGCTCCAGTGAGTGATAACGGCGCATCGCTCGCGACAGTGGCTGCGTCTGGCCGACGAGGCCGATATAGCTGCGCCGAATGCGGCCATCGCGAATCAGCGCCGCGGCCACAAACTTAGCGGTATTGATGCCGATCGCGAAACATAGTCCCTGCGCAGGCATGATGGTGGCGGTGTTGACGCCGATGACCGAGCCATTGGAAGCAACCAGCGGTCCTCCGGAGTTGCCGGGGTTGAGCGCGGCGTCGGTCTGGATGATGTCGTCCATGAGCCGGCCGGAACGCGACCGCAGGGTGCGACCGAGGGCGCTGACTACACCTGCAGTGACGGTGTGCTGGAAGCCGTAAGGATTGCCGAGTGCGATCGCCAACTGGCCGGGACGGATTAGTTTGGAATCGCCGAGGCGCGCATGGGCGAGGCCGGGAGCGTCGATGCGAATGACGGCGAGGTCGCTGGCGGGATCGTCGCCAACGATGCGGGCGTCGAAGCGACGACCGTCGGCGAATGAGACAGCAATTTTCGAGGCGCCGTGCACTACGTGGCTGTTGGTGAGGATGAAGCCATCGGGGGTGAACACAAAGCCGGAACCGCTGCCGTGAGCGTCGCGCTCGGCACCTGGTCCACGGCGAACGCGCTGCGTGACTTCAATGAAGACGACGGCAGGCGCAACCTTTTCGACTGCGGAAGTCACCGCTTGTGAGTAGGCGTCAAGCAGCGGGGCGTCGTTCAGCGGAGCGGAACTCTCCGGAAACGATGGCACAGAAGCGAAATCGTTGAGCCAAGTTATATCGGGCATGGATGAGAGATGAGGGAGGGAAAGATTTGGATTCGGGTGTAGGAAATGGCAGCCAGGGGAAGGGCAATTGCGAAGTCGCACTACCCGAAGACTCAGACAAACTTCTCCTTCTTTGTTCCGGGAGCCTTCCCATTTCGGATTTGTGTTTTTCGGAACTTGACCGAGAAAGTTCGCCGCGCTTCCTTAACGGGCGGACAATCAATCCACACCTCTCGGAAGCATTTGCCTTCCTGGATGTGCACGTTCCCAAGTTTCCTTCGCTAATTCCGGAGCACCGTTCGCAAACGCCCGCGATCGTTGCGCACCAAATCTACTTTTCGGAAATGCCTCCGCTTGTTTGGAAGAAAGGAGTGAACCCATGCCAGTCATGGAAGCACCACACGTGGAAGAGAAGAAACATGAACGACTAAAAATTGAGAGGCCCGAGTTCAACACCACCTGGACTCCGGTCAATCCCGCAAGATTGAAATCCGGTGCATGGGTGAGCCTGGCAAAGATCTTTGGAGAGGAGAAAGCACATCCGATCCCTCTGGAAATTCCGAAT
>DASTGW010000466.1:0-8796 GCA_035718705.1 Terriglobales bacterium
GTTACCAGCGAGGAGCCCGAATACACACCGAAGGCGTCGCGCCCGTACGCGGCCTGGATGCGCCGTATCTCCGATGCCACCCGGTCCAGGGCCTCGTCCCACGTGGCCCGCCGGAGATCGCCTCCCCGGGAGTCGCGAACCAGCGGGTACAGCAAGCGGTCCGGGTGGTTCACCTGCTGGTACGCGGTGACCCCCTTCGGGCACAGCTTTCCCTTGTTAAAGGGAAACTCTTCCCAAGGTTCGAATCCCACTACTTTGTTGTCCCGCACGCGAAGCTGTATGCCGCACTGCTGTCCGCAGAAGCAGCAATGCGTCTTAACGAGTTTGTCGTCTTCGCCGGTGTGGGCCCAACCTCCTGGCGGCACACTATGAACGTGCGGTCCGAATTCATTTACCAGCGTAGGAATATCGATAGGAAGCTTGGCCATTAGGATTTCATTCCTTGCATCGGATTCGCGGTTGCCTTCCACAAGCCGTCCTGCAAGAGCGCCAGGTTCTTGCGGCGACAGTTCGGGCATACATCCTGGTAGTGGGTTCCGTCCGCTAACTGATACTTAATCGCGAGTGCCGATTGAACCTGTTTGAGGTCCTCCATATGCAATTGAGAACCATAGGCCTGTCCACAACGAATGCAGGTCGCCTGCGGTCCTTCCGCACCGGCGCGCTTGTAGAAGTCAACCCCGAGTTGCGCGGGACGCTGAAAGATGTGAAAAAACTTGCCGAACGGCAGATAAAGCAGGGTGAGAATCACAGCTACGGCGTGAATCTGCGAAAGAAAAACGTAGTGCAGGCCATTCATCAGGTGAGTCGAGATGGTCAGGAACAAGCCGGTAACTGAAATCGCGAACAGGAGCAGCAACGGCATCAGGTCGGTCGAGAACTGCTGCACGGCGATGGCACCATGGTCGCGTCCGCGCCGCCACAGAGCAAAGAACACGCCGATCAAAACCATCACTGCCGAGATGTCGAGGATGTTGAAGGCCAGCTCGGCTGTGATGGTGCCCAGATGAAAGCTGCCCATCGGGATTCCGAACATGAATGCGTTGTAGATTTGCTGGTTGTCTGGTGCCGTTTCAAATCGAACCCAACCGAATGACAACGGAAACGTCACAGCTGCAGCAAGCAAGCATCCCCATGCGAGAAACCAGTGAGCGGTCCAGCGCACGTGCGAGCGGCGATCAATAAAGCGCTGCAGTACGAAGTTGTTCCAGAAGATGAGAGCTAAATGCGCGACGTTCGCCGGGAGACGCTTGGGATCCAGGAAAATCTGCCAGCCCCGATACCAGTACAGGCGCGTCGGCGGACGCCGTAACCACATCGCGTATCGATAGCCGAGTCCGAAGGCGGCAAATACGGTTGCACCCGCGTACGACACGAGTGCCGGGTCAAAGTCCCGCAACTGGCGACTGCCAAAGTAGATGCCCAGGATGACCAGGGCTGCCACTACGAGTCCCCACGTCATGGCATGCCACGTATCGGATCCGCGCGAAAGAGAGATTGGCTTGTACGTCATCTTGCTTGTTCAAGTGCGGCTGTCATCCTGACGATCGGCGCCCGCAATAACACCGCCAGGCAGCACAACGCAAAGATGGCAAGCAGAATGAATCCTGGAACAAAGCTGCCCACACGCTGCTTAAAGAACCCGAGAAGCAGCGGAGGAAAAAAACCGCCGAGACCACCTGCGGCCCCGACCAGGCCGGTGACACTGCCGACGGACGCAGGAAAGTATTCAGGCACGAGTTTGAAGACGGCTCCATTGCCCAGTCCGATGGCGGCAGCCATTCCAAGCGCTCCAATCGTGAATGTCACCATCATTGGACAGGCGAGGAACACCGCCATCGCGGCAGTGATCGGGAAAACCCACTTCAAAATACGGCGGCCACCAACCCTATCAGCCAAGGTCCCGCCGATCGGCCGCATGACCGTGGCAAAAACCACAAACCCAGCCGTCCGCAATCCAGCATCCTGAGGCGTCAGTTTGAAAGACTCGGTCAGGAAAATCGGCAGATACACGCCCATCGCAACGAACCCGCCGAACGTCAAGAAATAGTAGAGGCCGAGGATCCAGCTTCGGCGATCACTCAACGGCCGGATTATATCGCGAAGCGATTTAGCTGTTCCGCGGCGGGGAGCATTCCGCGCAAACAAAGCAAACACCAGCAGCCAAACCGTGAGAAGCACGCCGAAAGTCCAGAAACCCCAACGAATTCCGGCGGCTGCGGCTATGAAAGGCGAGCCGAACGCTGCGAGCGATTGACCAATGTTGCCGGCTCCATAGACACCAAGGGCGTAACCTTGCCGCTCCGCGCTGTACCAACCACTCACGAAGCCAACGCCTACCGAGAAACTTGCGAGCGCAATGCCGATGAAGACGCCGTAGAGAAGCAGGTGACGATAATCCGATACGGTTCCCATTAAGAAAGCAGGAATGATCGATAACAGCATCACCGCACTGAATATGATTCGGCCACCAAAGCGGTCCGTCAACATACCGAGCGGAATGCGTCCGATGCTGCCCAGCAGCACCGGCAGTGCTACGGCGATGCTTTTTTCGACGGAAGTGAGGTGCATTTGCTTGCTCAAGATCGGCATCATGGCCGACATTGTGCCGAATACGGCGAAGCACAGTGCAAATGCCCCGGTTCCAAGTGCAAGCTGCACACGCGACGATGGGGGCTGATCCATAGCGATTTCCTCTGAGCCCTCGAAGAACTTCACGAGCGCGCTGTCAGATGAACAGAATGCGATCAAATCCGGATGCGACTTTTGTCACGGCTAAGAGTAGTCGGATGGAGGCGATAATAATAGAGGTTAGGCCATTCGTACCTCTAGGTGGTGGGTGTTGGCCGCCACGCCGTAAGCTGATCGATTGGAAAGTGGAGAAGTCGAGTGGGGGAAAGGTCGGCGATTGAGGCAATTGGGGCACCGAACTGACAAACAGTCTCGACAAAACCAGCTATGAGTCTCCAATACCCGACTGACGACCGATTGCGGTTCGAGATCCAGATCGGCAGCCACGCAGTATGGTCGGCTAGTGGAGTTTTCCATTCGAATGGTGCCGGCAGGCTTGTCTCTACTTCGGTGGTATCGCGCGTGAGTCCTTCGCGCGTCGATTTTAAATAGCTCTCCTTCGTACTCCACATTATGTTCACCAGTATCTTCTTATCGTCAGAGGATAGAGGTGTGAGCGCCAAAACTTCAGCAGGCGTAAAAAATGTTTCGATGAATGATTGGCTGCGAGTCTCGAGCTTTTCGATATCGCAGCCAATGCGATACCGGGGCACCCCGACAACGCACAAACATGAGTTGCTGGAATGGCTGATCGAGATCTGGGGAGCTTCTGTTTTTTCAGGAGCATCTACTTTGGGCGCTCCCGAAGGAAGAGAGGAAATTTGGATGTCCCGCAGCCGTTCCTTCGACCAGACCAAGTAAGCGGATACAGCGCATTTCGCGGTCCATCTCCCAAGACGCCAATCCAGTAGCCGTTTCGCGACACGAAAATCGCTAAGAGTCGCTTTTTCGGCCGGACCTAGCCAGTCGTTGTGGTCTGGCAGGTCGGTCATTCTCTGCTCGAGGAAGAAGAGATGACCTTCAGCGTTTGTCACGCGGCCACCGCCTGCAACCACCTCAACGGGCTCGCATCAACTTCTTCAAGGAAAGTGACGGTTCGATACCCCAATAGTTCGCAGTAGAGATCACCTGATGAATCGATGACCTCAACGTTGAACAGGCCATGCCGCTCATCTGGAGTGACGACTGCATGCAGAGCAACCCCCGGCTCAACCTGAGTTCGCCAAACCTTGACCTGATCGATGTGAAGCGGCAACCCCAAACGACTGTGGATGGTGAGCTCCCATAATCCCGCCGTTTGAAGACAAAGTTCGAGAACACGTGGATCCCAAACAGTTGGGAGATCCGCCGGAATGTGATTGGGAGGCAGTGCAGCCGACATCTTTCCAACCATCTTGTCGCCATCCCTCCACGCTTTCTCAATCACCTGGTAGGCGGGCCCGTGAAAGTAGATTTGGTAAATGTTTTTCGCATCGACCACCGGCTCAACCGGGGCGACAGTCTTTCGCCGAGGAGGATTCTGCCGGCTTGGTGAGTCGGCCAGAAGCACCCTGCCGGTAAAGTGCGCAGTGCGGCTTTCCAAGTTGCCCGGCAACGTGCGCTTACCGTCCAGTGAGCATGCAACCTGAAGACGACCGTGATTCATTGTGAATCGAGCGTTGGTCGTTATCCTTCTGGGCTCGTTGCGATAGAACTTGAAAGGCGACGAGAAATCGATGTTATCGATGGAATCGATTCGCCACTCGGGAAGGAGCGACAGCGCCACCTCGGCGAACGTCTCCACTCCCATAACGCCGGGCAACACGGCAGTGCCCTCGATGCGATGATCGAAAAGGAAGGGTTGAACTGCCGGATCGAGCAGGGTCTCCAGTTCCAGTTCGCCATTCATAGGCTTACCGCTGAAACTGGCAACCATGGGCCCTAGCTTCGAGAGATGCGTTGCCACCTGATTAGTATCCAATCCTCCATCGGGATCCGGATCCTTCAACAGAATCCCAAGCCGCTCGGCGATCACTACTTCTCCTCGGAAACCGGAGGTGATCTCACGTCGCACGATGGGCACACCGGCTTCGGGCGAAATCATATCGATGCCAGCCAGTTCCATCATCTTTGGAATCGAACCGCGAGAAGCCATGCCGATGTCCTTCCACGCGGTCCAGTCGATTGCGATCGCCTGGGTGGCAGGATGTGTACGTCGCAAGCTTGAAGTCAATTTGCAAAGTAAATCGTTGGCGGCACTGTAGTCCGTTTGACCGCCGTTGCCAAAGCGACCAGCGATCGAGCTGAACACAACCGTGGCACCCAGTGGCATGTCACCAATGGCGTGCAAGAGGTTGAAGACTCCAGTGGCTTTTACGTCGAAGACAAGATCGAATTCGCCCGACTGTTTGTCGGGAAGGAAGTGGCTGCGCTCCATGCCAGCGGCGTGAATGAGGACATCGATACGACCGTGGGCTTCGCGAACTTTCTCAATCACTTTTGAGACAGCGGCAGAATCCCGCAAATCGAGACTGCGATAGTACGCTTTGCCTCCAGCGTCGTTGACTGCTTGTATGGCGTCCAAAGCGGCGCGTGCGCGTTCCAGTTGGGCAAACTCCTTTTCGACGAGGGCCGGCGTGGCCCGCTCACCACGGTCCTGGATACGTTTGAACAGATCGCGCTTCAAAGAATCGCGGTCGGTGTTTAATCGCCGCAGGTCCGTGTTGGTTGCATCAGGCTCGGGAACCAGGTCGAGTAGATAGAACGTTCCTCCAGAGGCAGCGGCAAGGTCGGCAGTGATGGCGGACACGATGCTGCCGGCGGCTCCCGTCACCACAAACACCGTGTGTTCATCAATGGAGATTGATGTTTCCGCGGCTGGCTGCTCTGCAAGCGTGACCGCCCAACGAGCACCAAACTTGTACCCGACTTCAACCGCCCCGGGGTCGCGCAATGTCTCATCGAGCAGGTGCATCGCAATTTGGTGCGACGATTCCGTCGTCCCGAAGTCTACGGTTTTGACGGTTGCCTCTGGGCGCTCACGCTGATACGCCTTTGTGAAACCAGCAACCGCACCACCAATTGGCGCCGTCGCTCCGGCCTCATCGTAACCATTTTGTCCGCCAAGTGCGGTAGCGGAGACCAAGAAGGTTCCCTTTGGTGTCACCGACTCGTAGAGCGTCTTCATGCAGCAGTAGAGAGATTTAACGCGTAGGCGTATCTCTTCTTGCCAGTCGTCAGGCGACATCTTGCTCAGGTCGGCATGGTCATCTAATCCCGGCAGCCAGTACACGCCTTGAACCTGTGCCTGCTGCAACCAGTGTTTCAGTTTCGGCAACGGATCGGCAGAGCGATCGAGCATCAGCACCGAAACCCCGTGCGCACGAAGCAAGGTTTCGAGTTCTTTCGCAACTCCGGCTTTGTCCGGCATGATGACAACGCGGGAGTTCGAGTCCAAGTTAACTCCGGTTAGCTTGCATAACGACAGCGATGGACGCAGCGAAGGAACTGGGATCCTGCGTGGAATCTTATTTGCTTCCTCAAATCCACCGCTTTTGTGAAAAATAGCCGTTTGCGACGGTTTGGTTGCTTCCGAAGTGACGAGTTTGGTGACAACGGTTGTTTGTTGTGCGCGACTCTTTGCGAAATCGATAACGTGCCCCAGAGTAGGAAAATCTCGCAGCTTCAAATCCTGTATCCGTGGGATGTTGAATGCCTGCCGAACACTCGCGAACATCTCGGCCTGCTTGACGGTGTCCACGCCGAGGTCGGCTTCAAGATCGAGGTCGAGCGCGAGCATGTCGACTGGATAACCGGTTTTCTCGGAAGCTATCGTGAGAATGATCTTGGCAACATCATCTCCGGTGATCGTTTGAGGCTGTTCAAGCGTAACCGGGGGTTCGGGTTCTGGAGCGAAGTCCTGGCTGTAAGCAGTGGCGGCCGCAACAGGTTCTGCCATTACCGCGAGGTCGGGCCGCTTCTGATAGACGAAGTTAATGACGTGTTTGAGTGTCGGGAAATCGCGCAACTTAAGGTTCTGATCGCGCTCGATGCCGTAGATCGCACGCATCGAAGCGAAAAGTTCAGCCTGCTTGACGGTGTCGACACCTAGATCAGCTTCGAGGTCGAGATCCAGGTCCAGCATTTCCCGCGGATAGCCCGTCTTCTCAACCACCAGTGCAAGAATGCGATCGTGGACCGATTCGTCTCGCTGAACGGGAGCTTTCGTCTCGACCGCAGCGGTCTCATCAGTTTCAATTGAGGGAAGTGTTGCCTGTCGCGGAGACGTATTTTGTGGCCGACGGTCATTTACGAATCGAATTACGTGAGCGAGCGTTGGAAAATCGCGCAGCTTCAGATTCGGATCGCGGGGGATAGTGTAGATTTCGCGTATCGCCGCGAACACTTCGGCCTGTTTCACCGTATCCACGCCAAGATCGGCTTCCAGGTCGAGATCTAGATCCAGCATTTCGACCGGATATCCGGTCTTTTCCGCTACGAGCCCCAGCACTCGAGCTTTCACATCATCGGTAACCGGCAAGGATGGCGTATTCTCACTTCGTTGTTCGGGTACGGCGGGCGGAACCTCCTGATGAAAGGCGATCCTTTCCTCAACGAAACGAATTACATGCGCAAGGGTGGGAAAATCGCGGAGACGAACTTTGTCGTCACGCGCGATGCCGTATTGTTCGCGGACGGCCGCAAACACCTCCGCCTGTTTCACTGTGTCCACACCAAGGTCTGCTTCCAGGTCGAGGTCAAGATCAAGCATGTCGACTGGGTACCCCGTCTTCTCAGCGACAAGTGAAAGAACTCGATCCTTAATATTCGGTGCTGCCGAAAACGATCCATGCGTTTCTTGTTTTGCTACGGTGGAGAGGGTTGGTGGGGGCGCCGTCGTGGTTGGCGGTTCCGGTGTGGATGGCGCCAGCTTTGAGTCCTTCACTTTCGATGTCGTTACGGTTGTGTCAACAGCGATGCCATCACGCACACGCAGCGTGCGGTGGTCCACGATCAACTCCGGCGCTGATTTTCCACTGATCTCTCTTATCCAGTGACTCCAGGTTGTGTCATCTGCGATGCGCGATTGGTATCCCAGTGCATCAGGAGAACGCCGTGACTTGTCCTTCATCGGAGTCCAGTGAAGCAGTGCCATGCTGATTTGGGAACCGAAACCAGCCCCTAAGCGGAGTGCGAATTCCACCGGGTATGATCCGCCACGAGAGAGATTCAACCTCCCCAGTTCCGGATCAACTTCTTTGAAGTTTGCAACCGGGGGAACGAGGCCTGTTTCCAGGCTCTTGACTGCCAGAACATCCTCGATACCGGTGGCCATTGCATGACCGGTGTAGCCCTTGGTGTTCGCGATGACAATTTGACCTGCGACCTCTCCAAAGACCGAGCGCAGAGAATTGATTTCTGCCGACGCACTGCCGCCACGTGCTGGGGTATAGGTCTCATGAGAGACAAAAACGGTTCGCGGCGCGATCTCGCTCCGAGAGATGCCGTGTTGCTCCTCGGCTCGGCGGACCAAGGATTCCATTACTTTTCGGATATGTTCGATGTCCAGGCGAGTTCCGTGAAATGCGCTGTTCGCGGTGACAGCACTTAACACTTCACAAATCGGCTGGATGCCGCGTTCGCGCGCAGCCTCTGCACTTTCCACAACAAGCGCTGCCGCGCCCATGCCAACAATTAATCCATGACGACGACGATCGAACGGAATGGCAGCCTCGGCAACATCTTCGTCAGTAGCGGCCGCCCCACTAGCCAGGAAACCAGCGCCGAACCAGCCCATCATTGAATCGGATGTGACATCATCGGCGGAAATGATGACGACTCTTCGGCATCGTCCGGCGTTAATCCAGTCTTCCGCGACAGCCACCGCCTGAGTGGTACTCGCGCACGCTGCATTCAAATGCGTATTCGGACCTCGTGCCCCAATCAGTTCTGCAAACTGGGAGTGGCCCATCGGCAATGTACGTAGCAGAAATCTTCTTTCGAATATATAAGGGTGATCGTGAAGCTGTTGTTCCAGGTGTTCGATGCGGTCGGAGATAGCTTTTGAGAACCCGGATTGACCAGCCTCGTTGGCCGTTTCTGCCTGAATCTCATACAACGTCGCAAGTTGCTCGCGACGGGCGCGGTCCGTGTAGTACCTGGAGTTTTCTTCAGCAAACGAGTTAAAACCGGGAAATGCTGAGGCAAAGATGACCCCGGTGTCGTCGCGCAGTGCGTCGGCCAAAC
>DASTGW010000467.1:0-11070 GCA_035718705.1 Terriglobales bacterium
AGCTAGAGCTCAGGTCAAGGCCGTCAACGTCAGCACCGGCGCGGTGCGTGATAGCGTCACCAATGATGAAGGATTCTTCCAGATCAGTTTCGTTGCGCTTGGAACCTACGACGTAACCGCAGCGTTACAAGGCTTCCGCACGGTCGAGAAGAAGGGCGTAATAGTTGAACTGAATAAAAACACTGTCTCTGACTTTCAACTAGACGTCGGCGCGGTTGCGACTGAGATTCAGGTACTTGGCGGTGACGTTCCGCTCATCGACACCACCAGCGGCGAGGTGAAGAGCACGCTGAACGAGCTTCAGGTCGCTACGACACCTCTTGCAGGCCGCAACTTCATTTCCTTGGTGGAGCAGGTGCCCGGTTTCCAGCCGGCGGCGTTCGCTGGCTCTTCGAACAATCCGACGAATTCGACCGGCTCCTACGCATCGTTCAGCGGCCAGGGAACACGGTCGGCGACATTCCAGATCGATGGCGTAAATAACGACGACTCGTCTGAAAATCAGAACCGCCAGAATGTGAACATCAGCACGATTAAGGAATTCCAAGTGCTGACAAATGCTTACAGCGCGGAGTTTGGTCGCGCCGGCGGGGCAGTAATCCTGGTACAGACCAAGTCCGGAAGCAATAAGTTTCACGGCGACGCGTACGATTACATCCAGAACGATATCTTTAACGCGAATGACTTCTTTACCAATGCGGCTCATGGTAAGAAGCCGCCAGTACGGCGCAACCAGTACGGCGGAACGATCGGGGGACCGATCTTCAAGAACAAGGTCTTCTTCTTTGGCAGTGGGGAGCGCGTTGCCAACGTTGCGAAGGGAAGCATCTCTCGCTTCGTGTGGCTCCCGACGGACGCACCTCACGCTTGCGCGCCTGGGGAAACGTCAAAACCAGGCGGTCCCTACTGCGTAGATCCCGCGACGCACCCGAATATGCAGCGCGATCTCAACTGGATGAAGAACGTCATGGCTCTTTGGAATACGAAAGAGCTTGAAGGCGTAGCCCCGAATGATCCTGCTGCATGTGCGGCGTTGACGGCGACGGGACGTCCGAACCGTTGTGTCCAGGTAACCGGTCTTGGGTTCAGCTATCCGGACTCTGACTACACCGGCAAACTGGATTGGACGACCAGCAACAACACGAACATGAACGTGCGGTATCAGTACAGCCGCCAGATCCGCACTTCGCCACGCATCATCATGGGCGACAACTTTGGCACCAACAACAACCGCCAGTACAACATCGGCTACACGCTGACGCATGTGTTTTCGCCGAGCCAGACGGGCGAATTCCGCTATGGCTTTGGCAACCGCAACACCAACCAGCAGGTCACGGATGGAACCGATCAGTTGGTTCCTACGATTCGTTTCGGAAGCCTGAGCACAACGCTGGTCAACCCGGCAGCTTCCAGCGACACTATCAATTACCCTGGCACGATTATTGGCACTTCGACGAACGTGCCGATTAATCGCTATCAAAGGGATCACCAGTTCGTTTACAACCACACTTATATTCTTGGCCGCCACACGCTGCGCGCCGGCATCGACCAGCGCTTCAGCGCACTAGATGACGTAGCCAGCGGCACCCAGCGCGGCTTCTGGACATTTGGCACTCCATACAACTCGACCTCGATCGCCTCGAACATCAACTCAGCAACGGCCGGTTTCACAACCTGGGAGATGTTCCTGATGGGCATCACCACCGGCTACAACATGGGATACGGTTCGCCTCGGGCGGATAACCGGTACAAGGAAACGAACCTGTACTTTGAAGATTCGTTCCGCATGAAGCCAACCTTCACCCTGAACCTTGGCATTCGGTGGGAGGGCGTAGGCGCTCCGCATGAAATCAAGGACCGTTACAGTTATGGATACGGCGGTGACTGGAACAACGTAGAACCCCGCATCGGACTGGCGTGGTCGCCGACGGCGAAGTCGTCATTCTTCAGCAAGATTACCGGTGAAAACGCTGGTGATTTCGTGATTCGTGCGGGCTACGGCATGTACCACAGCCGCGTGTTCCAATCCATCTTCTCGCAGAGCGGCTTGAATTTCCGATTCCAACCGCCGAACGGGTTCCTGCTGACAACACCACAGAATCCTTGCACAGGAAATGCAGGCGGGAGCGTAATTGCTCCTGGAGGCACTTACACGATCAATGGTGGGCAATTCGAAGTTTCCGATCCGAGTTGTGGATTCAACTTCCAACCCGGCGCCGCGACCTACTCGATTGCTGGCGCAGGCAACGGAGTGAAAGTCGCGGGCGGCAAACTGCAAACCAGCTTGTTGAAACCTGATCCAGGTTTCCACATGCCCTACGTGTCGCAGTGGAACCTGACCATCGAGCGCAAACTGCCTGCCAACATGGCCCTGCAGATGACGTATAACGGTAACCGCGGCATTGGCCTACCATTCTTCAGCGGAATCAACGATGCACAGTTCGGCATCGCTTCTCCGATGGTGACGGTAGATGTCGGCGGCGGAAACTATCAACCCGTAGTATTCGATCGAGTCTGCAAGGATTTCACGGACCCGATCTGCTTGAACACGCAGAACCCAGCAACTTACGCCCCGGGGACGAGCGGCGCGTTGCGGTCCTTCTCCTCCCTCACAAGCACGACTGCTTCCCTGGCGGATAAGGGCATCGTGATCGTGAACGGTGTTCCCCATGGCTATATTTCACTCAATACAACCCGCTTGAGCGAGCGTCGTCCTGACCTTGCCAACGGACGCAACGTTCTGTTGAGCAATTTCGCGTACACGTATTACAACGCAATGACGGTGAAGCTGACGAAGGCTACCAGCAAGGGGCTCACGTTCTCGGGTTGGTGGACTTGGAGCAAGACGATGGACACGGGTTCGGAAGCGACCGTTACAAACACGGACGTTAATGCCCCGGTCAGTTCGTTGAATCCGCAAGCTTCTTTGCGAGCGCTCTCAAGCTTCAACCAAACTAACCGCCTCGTCGTATCAGCAGCGTACGACCTGCCCTGGATGAAGAATCAGAACGGGTTCCTGGGCCGAATCGTTGGGGGTTGGACAATCAGCGGAGTAACGACGTTTGCTTCTGGCCTGCCGTTCAGCGTCCTTTCTGGTTTCGACCAGAACCTGGATGGTGTGGGCGGCGATTACCCGGTCCTGCTGGATCAAAGCATCCTGGGCAGATCAGTGGATGCGGGGCGCTATTTGTCGTCTTGTCCAAGCGGATATTCGGCAGGTCGTTGCCTGGATACGCAGTCGCAGAATCAACTGCCAGCTTCGGCCTTCCAGCCTCTCCAGATAAACAGGGCAATCGGCGACCAGATACCGCTTGCTCCGGGACAGGATTTCCCCGCTGGAGCCATTCGGCGCAACTCCTTCTTCCAGCAGGGACAGAGGAACGTCGATGCGGCCCTGAACAAGCAGGTGAAGATCCGCGAATCGATGGCGCTGCAACTGCGCATGGAACTGTACAACGTGTTCAACCGGACTACCTTCGGCATCCCGGCAAACACGCTGAACAGCGCCACTCCGTTGGGGCGTATTTCAAACACGATTAATCTGCAGAACTACGTTAATTCGGCACGCGCAACCGGCGCCCGTATGGGCCAGTTCGCGATCCGGTTTACCTTCTAACAGTGGTCTGATCAGTCAAACGTGACGGCGCGTAGAAATGCGCGCCGTCTTTTCTTGCGTGCGACTCCCGCGTCGATTCGTGGTTCAATGATGATGAAAGTTAGTGCCCAGATCATGATGCGCAAATTTCTGTTCTTCTCGATTGCTCTTCTGTTTAGTCAGGCCGCGGTCTCGCAATCTCATAACCGTATTTCGAAGGGGCATTTCTCAGCTTCGAAGCACCGCATTACCACACTGATGTACCTGGTCAACCGTCCAGCGTCGATCGAGAGCTTTCGACAGCACGCGGAGCAGATATCGATTATTGCGCCTCAATGTTTCACGATGGACGCGGAAGGCTTTGTCGGGGGAGAAGTTCCGCCGGCGGTGTTGGAAGTCGCTCGTCAGAAGAAAGTAGCCTTGATGCCGTTGGTCACGAATCGCGGCTTCAACCAGGACCTGATGCACACGGTGCTCGACACGCGCGAGTCGCGAATGAGGGTCATACGGTATTTGATGTATTACGCGTTGCGCGACGGCTATATCGGCTTCCAGTTCGATTTCGAGAATATCAAGTACACGTACCGCGATCGGTTCACGTTGTTCTTTCGTGAGGCCGCGCGGGAGTTTCATCGCCACCATTTGTTGCTGAGTGCGGCCGTGGTCGGCAAGTATTCGGATGACCGTAATTCGGAATCGCCGGGAGGCTTCGATAACTGGAGCGGCGTCTATGATTATCGCGCCCTCGCCAAGGACGCTGATTTCCTGAGCATCATGGCGTATCCGCAGCACGCGGGCTTTTCGGACCCGGGGCCGCTGGCAGGATTGCCATGGGTGACGAAAATCGCGGAGTTTACTCGTTCGAATATGCCGGCAAGTAAGATCTCGCTGGGCGTGCCGCTTTACGGCGTGCGCTGGACGGAGGTTCAACCCACGACATCGGCCCAGGCTGCGTTCGCACAGGACAACGAAGGCGCAAACGTCAAGAAATGGAAGACGAGCACCGCCTCGTGGCCGGACGTAATTCCCGAGTTGCAGAAGAAGTATCAGGCAACGTGGGATGAGACCGAGCAGGCCAATTGGTTCGATCTCAGCGATCAGGGCTCGCGTTCGATTGCTTGGTTCGAAGATGCCCGGAGTCTAGCTCCAAAGTTAAAGCTGGCTGTCGATAACAAATTTGCGTGGGGAATTTCGGCGTGGGTGCTCGGACAAGAAGATCCGCAGTTCTGGACGATGCTCGCGGAGAACTATCGGGTGAACCATCCGGAGACGCCGCGCGTTTCAGGAGATCCGGCTCGGCGAGCCTTTGCTGCGGCGCGAAGAATTCATCTGCAGGAAGGCAAGTCGGCGGAAGGGAAGTAATTTGCCGTTTAGCAGTTCAAAGAAAAAGGGCCTGCCTTGCGGCAGGCCCAAGTTGTTTCCGGAAGCTTCGCTTAGAACTGAAGCTTCAGACCGAGCTGCATGGTACGAGGATCGCGTGCAGACCGGATCTTGTTGTAGAGCGAACTGCTGGTTGAGAACGACGCGCAGCAGATCGGGTTCAAGTGATTGAAGGTGTTGAACGTCTCCACCCGTAACTGACCGGTAAAGCGCTCGGTGAACTTCATGTTCTTAAAGACGCCGAGGTCCGTACGCCAGAACCCAGGGAGGCGAACCGCACCAGGCCGCTCGCTCGGGATGGTCGTCTGGCCGAGTGCCGGGTCAGTGAAGGCGCTGGCGTTGAACCAACCTTCGTAGCCCTGTGGCTCATTGGCATTGGGGTCTCCAACCTGGTTAGCGCGGAACGAGCACGGTGACGGCCCGAGGCAATCTGCACCGGTCGGATCAAGCGCCTGGTTCGATGTGACAGTCGCGGGTAAGCCGGACTGGAACGTCTGAACGCCCGAGACCTGCCATCCACCAAGAACCTTGCCTGCGAAACCCTGTTGCTGGCGCATGAAGGGGATTTCCCAGACGAAGTTAGCGGTGAAGTTATGGCGGCGGTCACCGATGGTGGGACCATAAGTGTTGTCGCGGATGTGGCCTTGAATCGGGAGAATGCCGCCGGTTGTACGATCTGCCTGGTTGGTGGTCAAGCCATGCGACCAGGTGTAGGAGATGTTGACAAGCGAATTGCCGCGGAACTGCTTCACCAATTGGGTCTGCAGTCCGTTGTAATTCGAGGTGTAGATGTTCCGTACTCCCTGCGCACCGTTGAAGCCGATGAACGGACGCAGCGCATTGAGGCGGTTCGTCGTAGCACCGTCAACGCTGTTCACGATCACCGGATTAGCGGTGGTTCCGATGTTGTGGGTAAAGGTAATGGTGTTGCCACCGCTTGTGCAGGGGCTCGGGTCAACGCAACGAGTCCAGGCATTCTCTGCCGGCTGGTTGAAGTCGTAGAAGCCGGGCAGGTGAACGCCGGTATTGCCATAGTAGCCGAGGTCAAGGATCCAGCCCGCGGCAATCTCGCGCTGTACGTCGAGGCTCCATTGCTGGGTGGAAGGATACTTGTAATCGATCGGGATTCGGCTCTGAATCGATGGCGCGGCCGTGGAGAAGTTCGTGGTACCGCCCAACGGATTGCTGAAGTTTGAGATCTGGATGGTCGGATTCTGCAGGAAGCCGGTGCCAAGGAAGATGTCATTCTCTGCGTTGCCGAAGATGAGGCCCGGATCGTAGAACATGCCGATTCCGGCGCGGACGGAAGTTTTGCCATCTCCCCAAGGATCCCAGGCGATACCGACGCGAGGAGCGATAGCGCGGTTGTATTCTTTTCCGACCTTACTGCCATAGGGAGACTTCATCCCTCCGGCAGGAGGAGTTCCGGCAAAGATGATGCCATTGAAGGGGCTGTAGTTGGGATTGCAGGCGCTGGTGACGACACCGGTAGCAGGATTTCTGCTGATGTCGAGAGCGCCGCTAGCTGTAACACAGGGCGCCTTCGCCGGATCGTACGCCGCCGGGTCGAACTGTGAAAGAAGCCCGAGCCCGTCGGTGGGTTGACGGAAGAAGGACCAACGCATGCCGTAACTGACGGTCAGGTTCGGGCGCGCGCGCCACGTGTCCTGGGCGTACCACTCCAACGAGTTGTCAAGAATGTCGGCAGTGAGGTCGAACGAACTCTGCGAGAAACCAGGAGTGCTGCCGCTGTTGTTGAGATGGCCAAGCAGGAAATTCGCCCATGCCTGCTCGAAAGCAATCGGGCAAGCTGGACCACCGGCCCCACCGCACACGGTTGGGTTCGCTTTAAATGTGGGCTGCCCGCCGAAGCCGAACGCATAAACACCGGCGTTGTTGCCGCCAGCGTTCTCGCTCTTGTTGTAGTGGTAGTAGGTGAAGCCAGCCTTAACCGTGTGACCGCCATGGATCTTGGTTACGTTGGTGAACACCGTGTGGTTACGGTTGAAGTCTCGGTAGGGGCCGAAACTCGCAGGTCCGCTGCCGCCATTGAGGGTGATGTTCGGAATACGGTCTAACTGTGACGCGAACGGAAGCTTCACCGCGGCCGCAACGTTGGGCGAATTCGCCGCTGAGACCAGACCGATGGGATCGCTCACGATGGCACCGTAAGAGTAGGCGTAACCGGGTTCGATCAAGAGGGTCGGGGTGAGAGATAGAGTCGCACGGAAAGTGTAGTTGTGTCCGGGCGAGTTGGTCGAGGTGGTTCCTATGCCGTCGAGAACCATGCCGGTGAACAGACCGCCGGGCTCCTGCGTAGGAATGGTATCGCGAGCGATCTTGCCGCTCACCGAGAACTTCTGGCTGAAGATGTGATCGATCTTAATGATCTCTTCACGGTAGTTGAAGATACCCTTCAGAGTGGAGGTATACCCGAACGCTCCATTGTTAGGTTGCGGGTACTTCGAGAAGATGTCGGTAATGTAAGCCTTCGAAATCGGGTTGAAGTTGGCCGCTGCGATCGAGGTGCCGTAGGCCGCGCAATTGTTTCCAGTGTCGTCGACAAACTGCACGCAGACCGGGTGTGCAAAGTTCCCCTGGAGCATGGAACTGGTCGGGACGACAGCCGAGCCATTCGTATAAGTCAGGTTGCGGCGAGCTTCTTCGGAGAAGAAGAAGAAGGTCTTGTTCTTCTGCTCATAGATCTTCGGGATCCAGACCGGACCACCGATAGTCCCGCCGAAGTCGTGATAGCGCAGATAGGGAATGTGCGGCGTGACTGTCGGATATTTACTGGCGAATGGGCGAGCGTTGAGCGCGTCGTTGCGCCAGAATTCGTACAGGTTGCCGTGAAGGCTGCTGGTGCCAGAGCGAGTAATGACGTTCACCTGGCCGCTCGCGGCGCGTCCGTATTCCGGATCATACTGGCCACGGATAACGCGGAACTCCGAGATTGAATCCACGCTCGGGAATGAGAGGAGCGTGAGATTGGAACCACGGTCGATGTTGTCGGCGCCATCGATCATGTAGTTGTTTTCTTCGCGACGGCCGCCATTCATCGAGAAACCAACGAGGTTGGTTCCCTGTGGTGCGAAATTGCCGACATAAAGCTGATCGGAGTTGCCGGCGTCAGAAACACCGGGGGTGAGCGTCAACAGCTGTTCCCAGTTGCGGCCGTTCAGCGACAGCTCGCGAACCTGCGTGCCGGTAACGAGGCCGGCGGCCTGCGTGGACTGCAGTTCAACCTGGTTGGTTTCAGCCTGGACGGTAACTTCCTGTGAGTTTGAGCCCACCTTCAGGACCGGGTTATAGGTCAGCTTGTCGCTGGCGTTCAGAACGATGCCGGCCTGCGTGTACTTCTGGAAGCCGGAGCCTTCTACGGTGATCGAATAGTGTCCGACGGGAAGCAGTGGCGCTGAATAGGCGCCGCTGCCGCCGGTAGTGACGGTGCGGGCTACGATGTTGCGATCGGTATCGGTGATTGTGACCGTGGCGCCCGAAACTACGGCTCCACTTGCGTCTGTGACAGTGCCTGCGATCGTGCCGGTCGTTGTTTGCGCCATTAACGACAGCGGTAACAACAGCACGAGGAGACAGGCTAATACACGAACTACTTTCATCACGCCTCCCCAAAAAGAGATACAAGATAATCGTTCCTTTGCAGGAACGTTTTTTTGTTTGGTGGAATCAGTCCCCGGCGCTCTTCTTCGCGCCTTCGTAAATTGGCGAAATTCTATGCCAGAAGCCGGGATTGTCGTCAAATGTCCGGGCGGTGGAAACTTTAAAGTTAAAGGGCGTAGGGAAATACATCGTTTCGCGACAGGAAAACTATCGTGAAACGACTCCTTCGAGAGAAGAAGTCCTAAAGAGGAAAACAATTTCAAGGACGTACTAGGGCCCGGGCTAAGCAACAGGTTCTCCGAAGAGAAACAAGCAAGCGAACTGCCACAATGGGGATGTAGATTGCGGTGATTTTCACAGGCTCAATGGCCAGAAATCCGCAAAAACGTAAAAACAAGTTCTTGTTGTATGAGTTTTGGAAGCGGGGAACTCCGAAAAATCGGGAGGACTCTCGTCCTCCCATTCCCTAGGAGGAGAAACTTTCGATTACGACGCGGGCCACTCGGGCATCAGACGGGTCACGAAGTGGCGATAGCTGCGCGTCATGGTGAGTTCGGTGCCGTTGCGCAGGATGACCGAGTAGTCGCCGTGGGCGAGTCCGCGCAGTTCACGTACGAACTCCACATTGATGATGGTGGAGCGGTGAATCCGGATGAAGCGGTGCTCATCGAGCGAGCGCTCCAGTTTGTTCATGGTCATGCGGACGATGTAGCGCTCAGTGTTGGTGTGAAAAACGACATAGTTATCGCTGGCTTCGATCCACTGGACTTCGCGTGGATCGATAAAGACCAGCTTGCCGCCAGTGCGAATGAGCAGGCGGTTCGGTTGTGTGAACGACGGTCCGGCGGAGACCGGGGTTCTGCCGACGTATTGCTTGGCACGTGCGAGAGCGCTATTGAGTCGTTCGGGCGAGATTGGTTTACGAACCAGGTCGATCGCTTCCATGTCGAAGGCGCGCACCGCATGCTCCGACTTATTCGAAAGCAGGATCACATCGGGTGCGCCGGGTCCCATGGCATCGAGGAGTTGAAAGCCGTCCATGCCGGGCAACTCAACGTCAAGCACCATCAGGTCCGGGCTGCTGTCTTCCATGGCCTGCAGGGCTTCGAAGCCATCACGGCAATTGGCGAGCACCTCAAACTCGGGATGCGTGCATATAACGCTGGCGATATCCTGTGATACCTCACCGCTGTTCGCGACCACCAAAGTTCGGATGCTCATGGTTTCCCTCGTACCCCTTTAGACGGATACAAATGCAAACCATTACCCACTGTTCTGTTCGCTATTGGGATTTCGTGATGAGATGCAGCAGAAATGAGGTAAATGAATTGTTATCTGAGACGTAAAGCTGAACTGAGGGACGAAGCGAGTGACGAAAAGGCCCGACGCATGCCGTCGGGCCCGAGTAAATCTTCTATATTCGGGTGATTTGCTACGGTTTTTAAGATAAGCGAACTTTCACATCCGGGCGTTTTGCGAGATGAATGCTCTCCAGAAAACGAACGCGGCCGGACTTGAGCGTCATGATGACCGATGAGGTTCGGACGCCGTCTCCAAAAAAGCGTACGCCCTTCATGATGACACCTTCGGTAACGCCGGTGGCGGCGAAGATGATCTGCTTGCCAGGCGCAAGTTCTTCCGCTGTGTAAACCTTCTTGATATCCGTAATGCCCATGCGTTGCACGCGCTCCATCTGTTCGGGCTTCACGATCAGGCGGCCTTGCATGTAGCCGTTCAAGCAGCGAATGGCCGCAGCGGTGATGACCCCCTCGGGTGCGCCGCCTGAACCCATGACGGCGTGAACGCCGGTTCCGAGAACGGCAGCGGTGATACCGGCGGAGAGATCACCGTCGGTAATAAGACGGATGCGAGCGCCGGTCTCGCGAATCTCGTTAATGAGCTTCTCGTGGCGAGGACGATCGAGCACGACGATGACCAGATCTTCCACTGCGCGATCGAGCGCTTTGGCGATCTGCTTCATGTTGTGATCTACGGGTGCATCGATATCGACGACGTCCTTGCATGACGGGCCGACGACGATCTTCTCCATGTAGCAGTCGGGCGCATGAAGGAGTCCGCCGCGTTCAGAGGCCGCCAGAACCGTGATTGCACCCGGTGCGCCCGTTGCGCAGAGGTTCGTCCCCTCGAGAGGATCGACAGCGATATCGATCTCCGGGACAGGTGTGGTGCCGTGCTCGAACTCAGCGCCGACTTCTTCGCCGATGTAGAGCATCGGAGCTTGGTCGCGCTCGCCCTCACCGATCACGATACGGCCCTTCATGGGGATCGTGTCCATGGTGCGGCGCATGGCTTCGGTAGCAACGTGGTCAGCGCGCTCGCGGTCGCCGGTGCCCATCAGGCGGGCAGATTCGATGGCTGCGTTTTCTACGACGCGCAGCAGTTCGGGTGCGAGATCGCTCTCGATGTTCTTGCCGAAGTCGCTGGCGGGACGGCGAGTTTGCGCTGGCGCGCCT